>CALYVE010000240.1 GCA_945492935.1 uncultured Lachnospiraceae bacterium | reverse complement strand
TTAGTAAGCAAGAATAAAGCTTTCCCCTTCTTCTGTGCTTGCACCCTTTGAATTTCCGACATTGTATGCCTCTGCATGCTTTAATATTGTTGTACGCTCTGACAAATAACCGACATCATCTGTCTCCTCACCATTGACATAGTAGCTTTCACCGATTTTTTGAACATAAGAAATCTGTGAAAGACTATATCCGTCAAACGCCACAAGACTGTCCTCATCGCCGCCCTCACGATCAAAGGCAAACGGATAACAAATCAGATAACTGTCTCTGCAAAAACTCTTTACATTGACAAATCCGACATATTTTGCCGCATTATCCTTGTACGTATAAATCAAACAGCTGACGTAATCATCCCCGGCATTTTCTGCATTGTACAGGAATATTTCCGGAATACCGTCATCATCAATATCATAAAGCACAAATGCGTTCGGTTTTATTTTGTCGTAGTTATGATTTAGAACATATCGTCCATTGTCGCCACCTGACAAATCGCTCGCCCAAGCTGCTTCATCCAATATCAAATTGCAATATGCAAGCTGCCAGTCTTCAGCCATACGACGTTTCGTTTCATCAAGCTCAATCTCGTCACCATAGCATTCCTCGATAGCCGTCATAAGCGCAACCGCCTGCTCCTTATCTCCCGAATCAACATAATCATTCAACAAATCCATGTAATATGTCTTTCCGTTTTCATAGGCTTCTTTTGAAATTGTTTCAAACAGTTCTTGATATTTCTCATCATGGCTATCAATAACCGGGAGCTTCGCAAGCGACATCACCTTAAAATAGTCCTCTTCATCAAAAGCAGTCTTCGCATCCGCATATATCAGACGATATTCTTCAACACAAGCTATATTATTCTTGATAACATGAATATATTCGCTTGCATCTGTATAGGACATACCTGCAATTGTCTCAGAAAACGGCAGGGCCTGTTCCGCCGTGATTTCTTCATTCAAATATCTCGCATATGTTTCGTTTAATATTTCCATCAATGCCTTTTCTTTTGCATTGTTATCGATACGCAATCTTACGGCACGCAGTTGCTTGCTGATATCAAATGCCGTTGTACTGTCATAGATTTGATTTGCCTCTTCAATCGCCTTAAGATCACGTTTGAACTCATTGTATGTGATATCCGGCATATATTTCGCCATGAGTGTGTCATAAGCATCAATACTGTTAATTGCATCAAAGCTCGCTGCTATCTGCTCATAACTAATCTCATCATCCAAATACTTTTCACAAAGGTGTGCCGCATAATCATCGAGGTAGTCCTGTACCTTCTGTTGCTGACTATGTCTGAGTCCTTCATAGTAATCAGATGCCACCTGCCAGTTACCGGCCTCTATTCCATCAAATACTCGCTTGATTTTGAAGTATGGATTCAATACGAGAAAAGCCGCTCCAACCTCAGCAAAAATCAATATCCAAAATACGATAATTATAGTTCTCCAAGTCTTTTTCATATGAACACCCCCTATTCTTCAGCTTCCGTCGAATCATCGGAAGGTTCTTTTGAGGCATCGGATGCCGTTGCATTCTCTGCATCGGTAGGTGTTGCATCCGAAACATAACCAATCGGTGTCAGTTCTTCCCAGACACTTGCATCGCTATCGCTTGAAATCTCCGGAAAAACAAACGCATCGTCATTACAGTCCTTAACGTAAGCCGGTGATATAATTAGCTTCCACACAAGAAATACAAAAAGCGCTGTCGTAACAATAAACATAAATACAGTAAACATACCAAAACCACGAAGTCCGTTTGAAGCACGGTTCGGATCATTACGCTTTGCAGCCTCTGCCTCGATTTGTGCTTCAAGTTCTGTCTTCTTTGCTGCCTCCTTGGCAAGTTTCTTTGCTTTCTTACGTTCCTTGCGTGTCATATATTCCTCTTCAAGTTCCTGTTCGTAAGGTTCCTCAAACTCATCAATGGCAGGCATTTCCTCTTTTGATGCTTCCGCATCTTCCCCATCTTCCACATCTTCAGATGTTTCTTCAACCGTTTCTTCCCCTGCTGCTTCTGACCGGTTTTCTTCCGTATCTGTTATTTTCGTCGAAGCTTCTTCTGCAAAAGACTCCTTTGCAGACTCTGTTTCTGCTTCCGGTACAGACTCTGTTGCTGCTTCTGTTACTTTGACATCGGCAGATTCTGTTTTTGATTCAGATTCCGTTTTTGATTCAGATTCTGTTTTGTCTTCTGTGTTTTTTTTCATTTTTTGATTTATTTCATCCATAATCGCCTGTGTTGTCTCATCCAAAACACTGTCGATTTGATCTTTTGTTGTTTTATTTTTATCAGACATCGAAACACTCCTAATTCTTTTGTCATTTCTTCATAAACATTTCTGATTATAACAATTTCGATTCAATTATTCAATAAATAATATTATTTGTCATTAATTGTTAACAAACTCTTTACTTTGCGCCATTTAATGATATAATTAGTTGGGTTTTTAGTATTTTATTTTGTTTGCATTATATAAAGAAGGAGTTAAAGCAATGAAAAAGAACATCGAAATCAGATGGCATGGTCGTGGCGGCCAGGGAGCAAAGACCGCTGCCCTCCTGCTTGCAGACGTCGCCTTTAACACAGGTATGCACGTACAAGGTTTCCCGGAGTACGGCCCAGAGCGTATGGGAGCACCGATTACTGCTTACAATCGTATCGGTAATTCCCCAATTCGAGTTCATTCAAACATATATAATCCTGATTATGTAGTTGTTGTGGATGAAACATTATTGCATTCTGTTGACGTGACAAAGGGTCTCTCGCCGGAAGGTGCAATCATTATTAACACAGCAGCTCCAAAGGAACAAATCATTCCGTTATTAAATGGTTACACAGGCAAAGTATTTACCATTGATGCACGTCATGTATCAATGTCCACATTAGGAAAATATTTCCCGAATTCTCCAATGCTTGCATCAATCGTTAAGGTTGCGAACATTATGGACGAGGAAGTATTCCTATCTCAGATGGAAGCTTCTTACAAGCACAAGTTTGCGAAGAAGCCGGAGGTAATCGAAGGTAATATGAACGCCCTTAAGATGGCATTTCAGGAGGTGAAATAATGGCAAACGCAACAGATATTATGAAAATCCATGAGCAAAGTCCTTATTACGATATCACTCCCGGAAACCAGATATATGGTGGCGGCGGTTCACGCAAGTTCATTACCGGAGAATGGCGTACCCAGACACCGGTTGTCGATTGGGACAAATGTACACATTGTCTTCTCTGCTCCCCTGTATGTCCGGAC
>CALYVE010000239.1 GCA_945492935.1 uncultured Lachnospiraceae bacterium | reverse complement strand
GGCAAATAATGTGAATGCCCGCTCGCTCTATGAAAAATTCGGATATAAAAGGATTGGTACAAGACGAAATTATTATTCCAACCCGACAGAGGATGGAATGATTTATGAAAGATTCGTTTAGAACAAGGGGATTAGGTAATGATTGATGTCTGTTTACTTGGAACGGGAGGAATGCTCCCGCTTCCATATCGAGCACTTACTTCGCTTATGGTGCGTTACAATGGAAGTCATATTTTGATTGATTGTGGGGAAGGTACGCAGAATCAGATTCGTATGCAAGGTTGGAGCTTTCACCCCATTGATGTGATTTGTATTACACATTTTCATGCGGATCATATTAGTGGATTGCCGGGGCTGTTGCTGACGATGGGAAATGCGGAGCGGACAGCACCACTTACAATTATTGGACCAAAAGGGCTTACAAAGGTTGTGAATTCGCTTCGGATTATTGCACCGGAGCTTCCTTTTGATATTCATTTTATTGAGATAGAAGACGATACATTTAATATAGAAATGTGTGGGCTGACGATTCGGGCATTTCGTGTGAATCACAAGGTTGCCTGTTACGGATACAGCTTACAGCTTTCCCGTGCCGGTAAATTTAATGCACAACGCGCGAAGGAACTTGAAATTCCGGTTGAATACTGGAGTGTTCTTCAGCGCGGCGAGGAAGTTGTCTATGAGGGAAAAACCTACACGAGTGACATGGTTATGGGTGCAGCCAGAAAGGGACTTAAGATAACATACTGCACCGATACAAGACCAACGGAACGCATCATTGATGAGGCATTTCGCTCGGATTTGTTTATATGCGAAGGAATGTATGGCGAGGAGGACAAGCTTGCCAAGGCCAAAGAGAATAAACATATGATGATGCGGGAGGCAGCAGAAATCGCAAGGGATGCAGAAGTAGCTGAGGCGTGGATGACGCATTACAGTCCTGCAACAGCAAGACCAGCAGAATTTGCAGACATGGTTAAGGCAATTTGTCCATGCATGATTATGGCGAAGGACCGTATGGAAAAGGTCTTGAATTTTGAAGAGTAGCGATACGTCTGTACGATACATTTTGCAAAAAATGTAAGGAGGGATTTGTATGAAAAAGAAGAAAAACACGGAATACAATTTGAAATCAATCATCATTGCTATACTTTTAGTTTCGCTTGTGCTTTTCTATGTAAATCACCTCAGCAACAAATCAGCGAAACGTCGTTCGGTAAAACAGGCCACGGAATTGGAGCAGCTGATGGATTACAACATGTCGCTTGATTACCCGAATACACCCAGAGATGTCGTAAAATTACACAATCGGTATTTGATGGTATTTTATACATACTCTTTGTCTGACGAAGAATTAATGGCATTAAACGACAAGGTTCGAAGCCTGTACTGTTCGGAACTGCTTGCGATAAATCCGGTGGAAAATGCTCTGCCTTCCTTAAAGAAGGATATCGCGAATGTAAAGGAAGCGGGATATGCATATAAAAGCTATTTATTACCGGAAGCGAGTCAAATTGTCTATTTTACGAAAGACGGAAAAGATATGGCAACGCTTGATGTGACAATTACGGTTGATGTATCAAAGGATACACGGGGCGAAATGACAATTCAGTATTTTCTTATAAAAGAAAATGAATCATGGAAATTATACGGTTGGGGTGGCTCCAAAGACCCTAATATATTATAAGAAGGTAAAAGTATGAGTACAACGATTTTAGCAATTGAATCATCCTGTGACGAAACAGCGGCAGCAGTTGTTGTAGATGGACACATTGTAAAATCAAATACAATTTATTCGCAGATTGATTTACATACCTTGTATGGTGGTGTCGTCCCTGAAATTGCTTCCAGAAAGCATGTAGAAAAAATGAATCAGGTAATTCGAACTTCCCTTGCTGAGGCAGATGTTACATGGAACGACATTGATGCGATAGCGGTCACGTATGGTCCGGGACTTGTCGGAGCGTTACTGGTAGGTGTGAGTGAGGCAAAGGCACTTGCGTATGCGAAGAAAAAACCTTTGGTAGGCGTGCATCATATCGAGGGACATATTGCTGCAAATTACATTGAAAATCCGGATTTAAAACCACCATTTATGTGTATGGTTGCATCCGGCGGTCATTCACATTTAGTATATGTAAAAGATTACAACAGCTTTGAGATTGTCGGTCGGACGAGAGATGATGCGGCCGGTGAGGCATTTGACAAGGTTGCAAGAGCAATTGATCTTGGATATCCGGGCGGACCAAAGGTTGACAAGCTTGCGAAGGAAGGAAATCCGGAAGCAATTGCATTTCCTCGTGCATTCATGGAGGATGCACCGTATGATTTTTCGTTTAGTGGCCTTAAATCTGCGGTACTTAATTATTTAAACCAATGCGAAATGAAAAATATAGAATACAATCGTGCTGATGTTGCTGCATCGTTCCAGAAGGCAGTTGTTGATGTTCTTACAGATAATTCTGTTCGTGCGGCTAAAGCGTATGATTGTACTTCGCTTGCGCTTGCGGGCGGCGTAGCAGCGAACTCAGCTTTGCGTGAGGCTATGAAGAATGCGTGCGAAAAGAATGGACTCACATTTTATCACCCATCACCAATTTACTGTACAGACAATGCGGCAATGATTGGCGTAGCGGGATATCATGCTTACCAAAGTGGTGTGCGGGACGGTTGGAATTTGAACGCTGTTCCAAATCTAAAGATTGGTGAAAGAAGATAGGAGCAGATATGGCAGTAGCTATTATTCTTGCGGCAGGCAGCGGAAGCAGAATGCAATCTGACGTTGCGAAGCAATACATCAAATTAAATAACCGTGAAATCGTTGCATATGCAATTGAGACGTTTAATGAACATCCGGATATTGATTCCATTGTTTTGGTTTCGCGCGAACATGAGCTTGATTACTGCGCGAACCGGATTGTTAAGCAATATGGCTTTGACAAGGTTAGGCATGTTTGTGCAGGCGGAGCAGAACGCTATTTGTCTGTATACAATGGTTTAAAAGCATTGGATGGATTAGCAGACGAAGAGGTTGTAATTATACATGACGGAGCCAGACCTTTTGTGACAGCAAAGATGATAACGGATGTTGTCGAGGCGGCGAAAGTGTACGGGGCATGTACAACAGCCATGCCGGTGAAGGATACAATTAAGATTGTCGACGAAAATGCGTTTGGAATTGAAACACCGGAAAGAAATTTTGTTTATCAGATTCAGACACCGCAGGCTTTTACCTTTGTCAATTTAATTGGGGCTTATGAAGCTTT
>CALYVE010000238.1 GCA_945492935.1 uncultured Lachnospiraceae bacterium | reverse complement strand
AACCTGGGTAGAGGAATCCATAACTTCCTTTAATATCTCGTTAATCGAATCCATACCTTCTCTTGTCTGAACAGACATTTCGTTCATCTGATCAGCGACAACGGCAAAACCGCGACCTGCCTGTCCGGCGCGCGCTGCTTCGATGGAAGCATTTAAAGCCAGCAATATTAATTCTTCATTGACATCGATAATGAAATCACCGATACTGCTGATCTTTGCAATCTCATTGTTAAATTCTGTCAAAATACCGTTAATCTTTGACAATTCATTTGACATCGCATCCATATCCTGCTGATATCCTGCGATTGCAGTCAGTCCGTCGCGCGTAATTGTATTTGATTCATGGATTAAACGCTCGATATAGTTGATGGAGGCATTGATTTCCTGCATGTAGGAATGGTTATCTTCGATAATGCTGAGGTTGTCCTTTACGATTTCGAACTGTTCGGAAGTTTTGTTAGCAACATTGCCGGCTTCATCGGCAATCTGACCGTTACCCTCGCGGTTATTATCAACGCTGACAGAAAGCTCTGATACTGCGTTTGAAAGTGTTACAACGTTTGTCTTTGAGGCTTTGATGAAGGTAAGAAGATTGTTTTTGATGGAGTTAAGGGAAGAGGCAATTTCGTCAGCGGATGTCCGCGTATTACCATATATCTTAATGTCATCCATATCAAGCTTACCATTGGAAATCAAATCCGCATTTTTAATAACCTTGCGGAAACTGTTGATTGTCCGAAAATTCAAATAGATTGCTCCAACAATAACCAGTAATTCAATTATAGCAATAATCATCCAAACCATACCGTCACCTCACTGTAAATAATAACATAACTACTAAGTATTTTACTATTTTTTTGCAAAATACGCAACAATTACTTGTTATCGTTTTTAATTCGTTTGGAAATGAATTGTTGAATGAATTTCTCGTTGATTGGCAGGAAGATTCCGGCGACCGGGCCGACCAAAAATGCACATATAATTGTTCCTGCCCCAAAGGAACCGCCAAGCAAAAATCCAACAAGGACAAACGAAAAATCAACAATCATACGAATGATACTGAACTTCTTTTTTGTTTTATCACTAATGACAACGGCAACCAAATCATTTGGCCCGGTTCCTGCATCCGATTTAATGACAATCGTCATTCCGAACGCGAGAATGACACAGCCGCATGCGTTTATTATCAGTTTGAACCACATATACGGAAGGGCATCAAAGATTGGATGAAGTATCAGGGAGAAAACATCAATAATCGGACCACCGCAAACCATACAAAGAATCGTGCCAATCTTAATGTATGTTTTATCAATTACGAAAAGAATAAGAATAATAAGGAAACAAATGACCATATGGGTCCTTCCGTGTGTGAGTAAGGAAGAATCAAGAACATGATCGATGGAACGGAAAATACCTTGAATGAAAACATTAAATGGATCCGCACCTAAATTGGCAAGCAAAAAAAGTGTAACACCAAGATGTGCAATCGCAAGTCCAATCAACAATATGATGACGCGAAGCAGAGTTTCTTTGACCGATCTTCTCATAGTCATTCTCCTTTGTAAGATTATATGAGTAGTATAATTGATAAATCCTTTATCTGCAATAAAATGATATAGCAAACTTTTGCAAGGGATACAAGAAAAATCCTATCAAAAGCGGGCTGTGTTTCATGAAAATTTACAATTTAACATATGGAAAAAAACGTTTCATAGTACATTTTTAATCAAATTTGCAAAAAATCAAAAAAAAAGGTGTTTTTTTTTGCGTTTGATATTATTATAGTAGGGTATTATTTTACAAATAAATGAATGGAAGAGAAAAGGTTATGAAAAAAGTTGTTAAATTTGGTGGTAGCTCGCTTGCAAGTGCAGAGCAGTTTAAAAAGGTTGGTAGTATTATAAAGGCAGATGAGAGCCGTGTATATGTTGTTCCTTCAGCACCGGGAAAAAGATTCCCTGAAGATACAAAGGTGACAGATATGTTGCTTCATCTCAATGAAACTGCCGCAAAGGGAGAGGATCTTTCAGAAGAGATTGCGGCAATCAAGGCAAGATATGATGAGATTATTACAGGTCTTGAATTAAAGGATTTCAGCCTTGATGAGGATTTTGCAATTATCAAGAAGACACTTGAGGCGGAGGCAGATGTTGACTATGCCGCTTCCAGAGGCGAGTACTTAAATGGTAAGATTATGGCAGCTTACCTTGGAATTCAGTTTATTGATTCGGCTGATGTTATTTTCTTCAATGCAGAAGGAAACTTAAATGACTACAAAACCGATAAGATTCTTTCCGAAATGCTTTCGAAATACGAGAAGGCAGTTATCCCGGGCTTCTATGGCATGGGCAAGAATGGCAAGGTTAAGACCTTCTCAAGAGGCGGTTCTGATGTTACCGGTTCCATTGTGGCAAGAGCATGTAAAGCCGATGTTTACGAGAACTGGACCGATGTATCCGGTTTTCTTGTGGCTGATCCACGTATTGTTGATAATCCAAAGGTTATTAAATATATCACATACCGCGAATTGCGTGAGCTTTCATACATGGGTGCTTCCGTACTTCATGAGGATGCTATATTCCCTGTACGTCGTGCAGGTATTCCAATCAATATTCGAAACACAAATATTCCTGAGGACGAGGGTACATGGATTGTTGAAAGTACATGTCAGAAGCAGGATTATGTAGTGACAGGTATTGCAGGTAAGAAGGATTTTTGTACAATCTTTATTACAAAGGCAATGATGAATGCAGAAATCGGCTTTGGACGTAAGGTGCTTCAGGCATTTGAGGAGAACGATATTTCGTTTGAGCATATGCCTTCCGGTATTGATACTATGACTATCGTAGTGCATGCTGATGAGTTCATTCATAAGGAGCAGAGCGTTGTATCGGCAATTCATCGTCTTGCAGAGCCGGATTCGGTCGAAATCGAATCAGGACTTGCACTTGTTGCGGTTGTAGGACGCGGTATGAAGTCGGCAAGCGGTACAGCAAGTAAGTTATTTACAGCACTTGCAGCAAAGGGAATTAACATTCGTATGATCGATCAGGGTTCTTCAGAGCTTAATATTATCATCGGTGTTAAAAACAGTGATTTCGAGACAGCAATCAAGGCAATTTACGATACATTTGTTGTAAGTAAATAGAAAAAGTATTGCCTGTGGAAATTAATAGGTACAAACAAGAAAGAGTTTCGCTTGCGGAACTCTTTTTTTATTGCATAGGAAAGTGCTTCACACATCCTATGCAATAAAAAGACACTTCGTGTCAGGAT
>CALYVE010000237.1 GCA_945492935.1 uncultured Lachnospiraceae bacterium | reverse complement strand
TCGAGATATCTCTTGCAAGTAATACCATATCGGCATCATTTACCTGCTCCGGAACTACCATTACTCGAATCTCTCTACCTGCCTGAATAGCAAAAGTTTTCTCAACACCCTTGAAGCCATTTGCAATATCCTCTAATGCTTTCAAACGTGTTGTATATGTTTCCAACGTCTCTCTTCTTGCCCCCGGTCTTGCAGCAGAAATTGTATCTGCAGCCTGAACGATGCATGCAATTAAACTCTGTGGTTCTACATCACCATGATGCGACTCAACCGCATTAATAACAACAGCTGACTCTTTGTATTTTCTACACAAATCAACACCAATTGAGATATGGGAACCTTCCATCTCATGATCAATAGACTTACCAATATCATGCAACAAACCTGCACGCTTGGCCAAACGAACATCAACACCAATTTCTCCGGCAAGCAAACCGGATAAAAGTGCTACTTCAATAGAATGCTTCAATGCGTTCTGTCCATAACTCGTTCTGAACTTCATACGTCCAAGCAAACGAACCAATTCCGGATGAATACCATGTACACCTACTTCAAGTGTAGCAGCCTCACCTTCCTCACGCATCATCGTTTCTACTTCTTTTTGAGCTTTTTCAACCATCTCTTCGATTCTTGCCGGATGAATACGTCCATCTACAATCAACTTCTCAAGAGCGATTCTGGCAACCTCTCGACGAATCGGGTCAAAACTTGATAAAATTACCGCTTCAGGCGTATCATCAATAATTAAATCTACACCTGTCATTGTCTCGAGCGTACGAATATTACGTCCCTCACGACCGATGATTCTTCCTTTCATTTCATCATTTGGCAACTGAACAAGTGATATTGTTGTCTCAGACACATGGTCTGCAGCGCATTTTTGAATCGCTGTAACAACATATTCCTTTGCCTTTTTTTCTGCTTCTTCTTTTGCTCGTGTCTCTAATTCTTTGATCATGACTGCAGTTTCGTGTTTTACTTCGTCTTCAACAGTCTTTAATAAGTATTCCTTTGCTTGTTCAGAGGTTAATCCTGAAATTCTTTCCAGTTCCTGAGTTCTCTCTTTTTCCAGATTCGATACTTCAATCTTAAGAGCCTCGAGTTCTGCCTCACGCTTTACGAGAGCAGCCTCCTTCTTCTCAACAGCTTCGTTTTTGCGATCAAGATTTTCCTCTCTTGAGAGGATTCTCTTTTCCATTCGCTGTACCTCATTACGACGATCCTTGACTTCCTTTTCCATGTCATTCTTCGTCTTGAGGGCTTCTTCCTTAGCTTCGAGAAGGATCTCACGTTTCTTAGCCTCAGCATTTTTTAATGCTTCATCTATGATTTCCCTAGACTTATCTTCCGCTTTACCAACCTTAGCTTCTGCAATATTTTTACGGTAGGCGATTGCAGCAAACCAAGTGATAACGATAGCTACGACAAGTGCTACGGCAAAGATTGCAATAACGTAACCTTCCACTCAGGAGCACCTCCTTATTAAATTTGTGTTGTAAAAAAAATACAACATATAAATATTATACTTTTTTTATAGAGGTGTCAAGAAAATAATCGTTAATTTTATGCAACCTGCAAAAATTATTCTTGAAATTTGTCATTTTTTGCATAGATTCGTACGGCAGATTTGATATCATCATAAGAAAAGCCGCGTCTCTGAAAGAAACCAAAAATTCGTCTTTGTTGCTTCTCGTCCGAAAAATCCGCATCCGAATATCGCTGTTCCATAATATGTAATATGGATGAAACCTCATCGTACTCATTGCTGGCAAGTACTTCATTTACGATATTATTGGAAATCCCCTTTTGAAGAAGCTCAAGTTTAATTCTTCTGATACCTTTGCTGCGTACCTGGGATTCATGATAATGATTTGCATAGCGCTCATCATTCAGATATCCATACTCTCTTAGCTTAATAAATGCCTTATCAATTTCCGTATCGGAATAGTCTTTGTTCTTAAGCTTGTCATATAATTGCTTCTCTGTGCGATCTTTATAGGATAATAAGTTTATCGCACTGTCAAACGCGCTCTGTCGATTGCGTGTATCCATAAATTTGTCCTCTACAAAAATAATATATTATTCTTCCGGCGTATCTTTCTTAACGCCAACTCCGCACTTCTCACGAACCTGTGCTTCAATCATGGATGTAAATTCCGGATTTTGAATCATGTAAAGCTTTGTATTTTCGCGTCCCTGACCAATCTTATTTCCTTCATATGAGAACCATGCACCGGATTTGTTAATAATATCATGCGCAACTGCAAGGTCAAGAATATCGCCTTCTTTCGAAATTCCTTTTCCAAACATAATATCGAACTCTGCCTCTTTGAACGGAGGGGAAACCTTATTCTTAACAACCTTAACGCGTGTACGGTTACCAACTACATCACCGGCAACCTTCAATGTCTCAATACGACGTACATCCAAACGAACAGATGCATAAAACTTGAGTGCACGACCACCTGTTGTTGTCTCCGGATTACCAAACATAACGCCAACCTTCTCGCGCAACTGGTTGATAAAAATAACAACGCAATTAGACTTACTGATAATACCGGTAAGCTTACGCAAAGCCTGCGACATCAGACGTGCATGTAAGCCTACATGAGAATCTCCCATCTCGCCGTCTATCTCTGCTTTAGGGACAAGGGCTGCAACAGAGTCAACGATAATGACATCTACAGCGCCGGAACGTACCATAGTCTCTGTAATCTCTAATGCCTGTTCTCCATTATCCGGCTGAGAAATATATAAATTATCAATATCAACACCAATATTAGCAGCATAGGTCGGATCAAGTGCATGCTCTGCATCAATAAAGCCTGCAATACCACCCATCTTCTGCACTTCCGCTACAACATGAAGTGCAACGGTTGTCTTACCACTTGATTCAGGTCCGTAAATCTCAATCACACGACCTCTCGGCATTCCGCCTAATCCAAGTGCTAAATCCAAGCTCAATGAACCTGTTGGAACTACTTCGATATTCATGTTCGCCGACTGATCACCAAGCTTCATAACGGAACCTTTTCCATATTGCTTCTCTATCTGCGCTAATGCAGCATCCAATGCCTTTAATTTTTCTTCGTTCGCCATACTTACCTCCTAGACAAAAACATATGTTCGTTTTTTATAATATATAATACTTGGAATCTTTTGTCAACCTTAAATCGAATTTATGTTCGATTTGTGTTTTACATTTTTATTTTATCGCACAACCATTTCTTTTGTAAAGTTCCAAAAAAACGGATTTTTAAATCCTTTTGTGGATAACCTGACAGGAACTGTTTCAGTA
>CALYVE010000236.1 GCA_945492935.1 uncultured Lachnospiraceae bacterium | reverse complement strand
AGCAAAAAAATCCGTAAAAAATCAAAAAAAAGAAATAACTTTTTATGAGATGGTGCATGAATACAATATAAAACATCCGGATACGGAGGAAACAGAAAATGTCGAATAAATTATTATTAGTTGATGGAAATAGTATCCTGAATCGAGCATTTTACGGACTGCCTGATCTTACAACGGCAGATGGACGCCATACAAATGCGGTTCTTGGATTTTTAAATATTTTATTAAAAGTAATTGATGAAGAAAAAGCAACGCATGTATGCGTTGCTTTTGATGTAAAACACCCAACATTTCGTCATGAGATTTATAAAGAATACAAAGGAACTCGTAAGCCGATGCCTGAAGAATTGCGGGAACAGCTACCTTTAATACGTGAAGTTTTACGTGCGATGAATATTCATATTATTGAACAGCCGGGGATTGAGGCGGATGATATTTTAGGAACAATGTCTCGTAAAGGAGAGAATGCAGGGTTTGATGTCACAGTATTATCTGGCGACCGCGATTTATTACAGGTTGCAACAGATACAATCATGATTAAGGTTCCGAAAACAAAAGCCGGTAAGACGTTTATTGAAAATTATTTTGCAAAAGATGTTGAGGACGCATATAGTGTGGATCCTGTTACTTTCATTGATCTTAAGGCTTTGATGGGAGATTCCTCCGATAATATACCGGGTGTTCCGGGAATTGGAGAAAAAACAGCTGCAAAGCTTCTTGTACAATATCATTCCTTAGACGGAATTTATGAATCGATTGATTCTATGAAGCCCGGCAAAATGAAGGAAAATCTCGTGAATTTTAGGGAACAGGCATATCTTTCTAAGGTGCTTGCAACGATAAAACTTGATTGTGAGATTTCGGATTCTCTCGATGATATGATATTTGAAAATGCTTTCAATGAAGATTCTTATAAGCTATTTTTAGAACTTGAATTTAAGAGCCTTTTGAATCGTTTCGATGATAGTGCAAAGAACCGTGAAGTTCAATTTGAGACAAAGGTGATAGATGATTTTGATGATTATCAGAATTTGATTCGTAAATTGTCGAAGGAACCGGTTGTCGGTATTGCAATCATTACAGGTGACAATTCAGTGCTTGGTCTTTCGCTTTGTGCGTCGGAAGAATGCGTATATGTTATTCCCGTTATGAATTTTATTACAGAAGACACATTATTTGACGGTATCCGCGAGCTGCAAAATAAGAATGTCTTGTTTGCGTGTATGGATGTTAAGGCTATGCTTCCATATTATCTTTTTACAAAACAGGATCATATTTTTGATTGCGGAGTTGCAGGATATCTGATAAATCCTACAAAGTCTCAATATTTTTATGATGATATCGCAAGAGATTTTCTTGGAATTTCACTTGAGACTGAACGAGAACTTCTTGAAAAACAGACGTTAAACATGTTTTCTTTTGAAAATGAAAGATTGCGAAAGTATATGTGTTATCTGGCTTATGTACCATTTGCTTCAAATAAAAAAATGCTTGATAAATTAAAGGAAATGAATTTGTACGACCTTTATATCAATATTGAATTACCTTGTGTTTATACACTTTATGAGATGGAAAAAAACGGAATCTACGTAGACAAAGAAGCATTGGTTAAGTTTGGTGAGCAATTAAAACTTCGTATCAATGAGTTAACAGAAGAGATATATACGCATGCAGGAGAGACATTTAATATTAATTCTACAAAACAGCTTGGTGACATATTGTTCGAAAAGCTTGAACTTCCAAACGGAAAGAAAACAAAGACAGGATATTCGACAAATGTTGATGTATTAGAGAAGTTAAAAGATAAGCATCCGATTATTCCTGCAATTCTTGAATACAGACAGCTTACAAAACTGAATTCTACCTATGTAGAAGGCTTAGCAGGTTATATTAAGTCGGATGGACGTATTCATGGTAAGTTTAATCAGACTGTTACAACAACGGGACGTATTAGCTCTACAGAGCCAAATCTTCAAAATATACCGACACGACTTCCGCTTGGCCGTCAAATTCGTAAGGTATTTAAACCGAAAGAGGGTTATGTCTTTTTAGATGCGGATTATTCACAAATTGAGCTTCGTGTACTGGCTCATTTATCGAACGATCAGACTTTGATTGAAGCCTATCATAAGGATCATGATATTCATGCGATTACAGCTTCGGAAGTATTTGATGTACCAATCGATCAGGTTGACAGTCTGATGCGTCGTAAGGCAAAGGCTGTAAATTTTGGCATTGTTTACGGAATTAGCTCGTTTGGTCTTGGACAAGATCTTGATATATCACGAAAAGAAGCCGAACAATATATTGACAAATATTTTAAAACCTATGGAAATGTAAAAAAATTCATGGATGAAACGGTTGAAAATGCAAAAGCAAAAGGTTACACCACAACCATTTTTGGCAGAAGAAGACCGATTCCCGAATTGTCTTCTTCCAACTATATGACGCGGAGCTTTGGCGAGCGTGCAGCAATGAATTCACCGATTCAGGGAACTGCGGCTGATATAATAAAAATTGCCATGATTCGTGTGAAGGATGCGCTTGAGTCATCAAAGCTTAAATCAAAGCTTGTATTACAGGTACATGATGAACTATTAATTGAAACAGAAAAGGATGAAATAGAACAGGTGCAGGAAATACTTGTAAGAGAGATGGAAAACGCTGTAAAACTAAATGTTCCGCTTGTGGTTGATGTCCACAGCGGTGATAGCTGGTTTGATGCAAAATAGAGGTATAATATGAAGATTATTGGTATTACCGGCGGTGTAGGATCCGGCAAAAGTCGCGTGTTAAATGAATTGAAGGTACAATATGGCGCTTATATTATCGAAGCTGATAAACTTGCGCATGAGCTTATGGAACCCGGAAAAGTAATTTACGAAGAAATTGTTACGGCGTTCGGTGAAGATATTCTTTGTGAGGAAGAGCCACATGTTATTGACAGAGTGAAGCTTGGAAAGATTGTTTTTTCAGATAAGAAGCATCTTGAAGCGTTAAATAAGATTGTTCATCCGCTCGTTAAAAAATCAATTCTGATGTTAATCAGGCAGGCAAAGGAAAAAGGCGATGTGCGTTTATTTGTTATTGAAGCTGCACTTCTTATTGAAGATGAATACAAGTCAATCTGTGACGAATTATGGTATATATGGGTTGATAAGGAAACAAGAATAAAAAGACTTATGCTACAACGAAATTATACAAAAGAGAAAAGTGTTTCGATTATGAATAATCAGTCCTCCGATGAATTTTACAAAGAGAATTGTGATTTTATAATTGATAATAACAGGGATTATGAA
>CALYVE010000235.1 GCA_945492935.1 uncultured Lachnospiraceae bacterium | reverse complement strand
GGTCCTTAATAAAATGAAAGTGGGAAAAACAGATGAAACGAGAAGACATTCATAAGGTACTCATTATTGGTTCGGGTCCGATTATTATCGGTCAGGCGTGTGAGTTCGATTACTCAGGAACACAGGCTTGTAAAGCATTAAAGAGTCTTGGTTATGAGATTGTACTTGTAAACTCAAACCCAGCAACAATCATGACAGATCCAGGCACAGCAGATATCACATATATCGAGCCTCTTAATGTCGAGAGATTAGAGCAGATCATTGAAAAAGAAAGACCAGACGCATTACTTCCAAACTTAGGAGGTCAGTCAGGCTTAAATCTTTGTGCAGAGCTTAACAAGTGCGGAATTTTAGATAAGTATGGTGTAAAGGTTATCGGTGTTCAGGTTGACGCTATTGAGCGTGGTGAGGATCGTATCGAATTTAAGAATACAATGAACAAGCTCGGTATTGAGATGGCTCGAAGCGAGGTTGCTTACTCTGTAGAAGATGCTGTCAAGATTGCAGATGAGCTTGGATATCCGGTTGTGCTTCGTCCGGCATACACTATGGGTGGTGCCGGTGGCGGGCTTGTTTATAATGTAGATGAGTTAAAGACAGTATGTGCAAGAGGTCTTCAGGCTTCTTTAGTAGGGCAGGTTCTTGTAGAGGAGTCTATTCTCGGATGGGAAGAGCTTGAACTTGAGGTTGTTCGTGATGCAAAGAACAACATGATTACAGTTTGTTTCATTGAAAATATTGATCCACTTGGTGTTCATACAGGTGATTCTTTCTGTTCGGCTCCAATGCTTACTATTTCAGAGGATGTTCAGAAAGAATTACAGAGACAGGCTTATAAGATTGTAGAGTCTATCGAGGTTATTGGTGGTACGAACGTACAGTTTGCACATGATCCGGTTTCCGGAAGAATTATCGTTATTGAGATTAATCCGAGAAC
Organism: uncultured Lachnospiraceae bacterium; assembly: GCA_945492935.1. Classification (GTDB taxonomy): domain Bacteria; phylum Bacillota; class Clostridia; order Lachnospirales; family Lachnospiraceae; genus Coprococcus_C. The sequence continues at coordinate 2,387 of CALYVE010000235.1, read as the reverse complement.
ATCTCGTTCTTCAGCACTTGCTTCAAAGGCAACAGGTTTCCCGATTGCACTTGTTTCAGCAATGCTTGCCAGTGGACTTACATTAGATGAGATTCCATGTGGTAAATATGGCACGTTGGACAAGTATGTTCCGGGTGGTGATTATGTAGTAATTAAGTTTGCTCGTTGGGCTTTCGAGAAGTTTAAGGGAGCAGAAGACAAGCTCGGTACTCAGATGCGTGCGGTTGGCGAAGTTATGAGTATCGGTAAGACATATAAGGAAGCTTTCCAAAAGGCTATCAGAAGCTTGGAAAACGGTCGCTATGGTCTTGGACATGCTAAGGATTTTGAGAGCAAGTCATTGAAGGAACTTCTCACAATGCTTAAGACTCCGAGCTCAGAGAGACATTTTATTATGTATGAGGCACTTCGTAAGGGTGCTTCCGTTGATGAGATTTTTGAAATTACGAAGGTTAAGCATTACTTCATTGAACAGATGAAGGAGCTTGTTTTGGAAGAGGAGGCATTAATCGCCAACAAGGGTGCTCTTCCGGCAATTGATGTATTGGAAACAGCGAAGAAGGATGGTTTTTCCGATAAATACTTAAGCCAGATTCTTGAAATTCCTGAGGCAGACATTCGTGATGCAAGAATTGCAAATGGTATCGTTGAGAAGTGGGAAGGCGTTCACGTAAGTGGTACAGCTGACGCTGCTTATTACTACTCAAGCTATAATATTGTTGATGATTGTGCAGAAAAGTCAAATGGCAAGCAGAAGATTATGATTTTAGGCGGTGGTCCTAACCGTATTGGTCAGGGTATTGAGTTTGATTATTGTTGTGTTCATGCTTCTAAGGCTCTTAAAGCACTTGGCTTTGAGACAATCATCGTCAACTGTAATCCGGAGACAGTATCAACTGACTATGATACATCAGACAGACTTTATTTTGAACCACTTACATTAGAGGATGTTCTCAGTATTCATGCAAAGGAACAGCCGATTGGTGTAATCGCTCAGTTTGGTGGTCAGACACCACTGAATCTTGCTGCAGATCTTAAGAAGGCAGGCGTTAATATTCTCGGTACAACACCGGAGACAATTGATATGGCAGAGGATCGTGACTTGTTCCGCGCTATGATGGAAAAACTTGAGATTCCTATGCCTGAGTCAGGAATGGCAGTAACGGTTGATGAGGCACTTGCTATTGCAGAGCGTATCGGTTATCCGGTTATGGTTCGTCCTTCTTATGTTCTTGGCGGACGTGGAATGGAAGTTGTTTATGATTCACAGACACTTACATTCTATATGAATCAGGCTGTAGGTGTTACACCGGATCGTCCGATTTTGATTGACCGTTTCTTACATCATGCTACAGAGTGTGAGGCAGATGCGATAAGCGATGGTGAGAATGTATTTGTTCCTTCTGTTATGGAGCATATCGAACTTGCCGGTGTTCACTCAGGTGACTCTGCATGTGTAATTCCGCCAAAGAGCTTGACAGAGGAACAGATAGCTACAATTAAAGATTATACAAAGCGTATTGCAAAGGAAATGAACGTCGTTGGTCTCATGAATATGCAGTATGCGATTGAGGATGGCAAGGTATACGTATTAGAGGCAAATCCAAGAGCATCCAGAACAGTTCCGCTTGTTTCTAAGGTTTGCGGAATTAACATGGTTCAGATTGCAACAGAGATTATGACAAGTCATTTGACCGGCAAGCCTTCTCCGGTGCCTTCTTTGAAGGAGAAGAAGTTTGCACATTACGGAGTTAAGGAAGCCGTATTCCCATTCAATATGTTCCAGGAGGTTGATCCGATTCTCGGACCGGAAATGCGTTCGACCGGTGAGCTATTAGGTCTGTCCTCTTCCTACGGTGAAGCCTTCTATAAAGCCCAGGAAGCAACACAGTCCAAGCTGCCGCTGGAGGGTACGGTACTGATTTCCGTAAACCGCAAGGATAAAGAAGAAGTTGTGGAAGTAGCCAGACTTTTCCATGAAGACGGATTCCACATCGTTGCCACCGGTGCTACTTATGAACTCATCCGTGAGGCAGGAATCCCTGCAGAGTTTGTAAAGAAACGCTCCGAGGGACGCCCGAATACACTGGATCTGATCACCAACGGAAAAATCGATCTGATCGTCAACTCCCCGGTGGGCAAGGACAGTGTAAACGACGACAGCTATCTGCGAAAAGCAGCCATCAAGGGAAAAATCCCCTATATGACAACGATCGCTGCTGCCAGAGCCACCGCAAAGGGTATTCACTATGTGAAGACTCACGAGAGCGGAGAAGTGAAATCTCTGCAGGAGCTGCATAGTGAAATTCACGATAAATAAAAGTTATTTGTGTGAAAACAGCTGTTGATATAGTTATAATATTTTCATAAAAAACGATAGCATGGGA
>CALYVE010000234.1 GCA_945492935.1 uncultured Lachnospiraceae bacterium | reverse complement strand
CGGATGATAAATATCGTTCGATGCCGATTACATCTTCCGGCATTTGAATTTCACAGGATGTGAATTTGAATTGAATATCATACTGCGGGTGGTTTACATAATCTCCTTCTGCGATTATATATAACCCTTCGCCAACACCATATAATGTACCAACAAATATTTCTTCGCCGTCCTCTCCTTCTACGGAGAAGACAGCGTAGCCATTTTCCTCATTGGTATAAATTACTCTTTCTATGTAGCCTTCTCTTGTCATGCTTTATCACTCAATACCACTGTTTCGTTTCATTGCCTCATACAATTGCTGCGCAAGCCCTACTCCACCCTGATCGGTAGCAAGCTTGGCAAACTCCTGAATACGAAGATCCCCAAAATATTCTTCGTATTCATTTTGTTCTTCTTCCGCACGAATGACTGTTTTTTCCATGCTTTTATAAACCTGCTCAAGCATATATGCCTCAAACTCTTTGCAAGAGAGCATCATCTCATCGTCGGTTGCAAGCGTTTTCTTGAGATTAGATTCAAGATTACTTGTTGTCTGATTGTAAATTGATGCGTAATCACTTGTATTTACGCCACTCATCATATTATCCATATCATACACCTACTCTTTTGAATCGAATAATTATCGAAGGTTATTTGCCTGCTGCATCATCTCATCTGTCGCCTGTATTGCTTTTGAATTCATCTCGTAAGCACGCTGTGCAACAATCAGATTTACCATCTCATTTGCAACATCGACATTTGATGATTCGATGTATTTTTGATGTATTTTACTTGGTGTAACCTGATCGGATGTACCCTCCAAAATCGGATCACCGGATGCCGGAGTTACCGAAAAATTATTTCCGCTCTCTTTTGAAAGACCGGCTGGATTATTAAACTGAACAAGTCCAAGCTTCACCGGCTGACCATTGTTCATAATCGCTTCAAAATGTCCCTCCGAATTTGCAAAACCGATTGTTCCGTCCTGATTGATAATAACATCCGACGAATTTTTGTTGAGTGGGAAGTTAATACTGTTCCCGTTTGTATCAAGTACCGGATAACCATCTGTTGTACAAAAAAGATTCCCATTTTCGGTAGGTGATACATTAAAATTGCCATCTCTTGTATATTGAATTTCTCCACTTGGGACACGAATCTGGAAGAAGCCCTTCCCTTCAATTGCCATCGCAAATGGATTTGTGCTCGGTGTGAGTTTTCCCTGTTCAAAATTGCTTGTAATGGCAGCAACCCTGCTTCCAAGTCCAACCTCTGCTGCAACCGGCTTTTGATCGCCTGCATTGTTTGTGGAAGTAGATTGCAGATTCTGATATAACAAGGATTTGAAGCTCGCATCCTGTGTCTTATAACCAATTGTGTTTACATTTGCAATATTATTTGCGATTGTATCTACATTTGCCTGCTGTGCTCTCATTCCTGAGGCCGCAGTCCATAAAGAACGCATCATATGATCATCCTCCTAGCTTTTGTCACGATTCCTTAGACGTTACCAATGTTGTTTGCCGCCTTATCCAAAATCTTATCGACGGTTTGAATCATTTTTTGATTTGTCTCATATGCACGAGTTACTGCTATCAGGTCAACCATCTCTGTAACCATATTTACATTGGACATCTCAAGATATCCCTGCATAACAGTTGCATCCGCTTCCTTCATCGTCGCGCCGGCTACCGGCTCATACATATTCTCTCCATAGCTTGATAAATAATCATAATTTTCAAAATCACGAACACCCAGTGTTGCTACGTAATTGTTGCCGCTATAGATTTCTCCTAATTCATTTACATTGATTTGCACGATATTTGCATCCGGAATCTGAATACGATTCCCTCCATTATCCAGTACAAAATCGCCATCCTTGGTTACAAGAAAACCGTCCTTGGTCACAGTGAAATCACCATCTCGCGTGTATCTGATGTGCTCCGCACCGTTCTTATCTGTTGTACTGATGGTAAAAAATCCGTTACCGGATAATGCAAAATTGTACAAATCGCTTGTCTGCTTAAAATTGCCCTGACTCATATCGTAATATGTCTCGCCAATCTTAACACCTAAAGTAACGCCGCCGATACCACGCACAACATCTGTCGAACCTTCTGTCAAATCATTAATCTTGACAGCAAGCTGGCGGTCAAAGGATTGTGCAGTGACATCAATCTTCTTATACCCGGTTGTATCAGCATTCGCCATGTTGTTTGTAACAACATCCATACGACGTTCTTCATTGCGAAGTCCGGTCCAGGCTGTGTACAATGCTCTTACCATCTTAACACCCTTTCTTTTTGAACCATACGAACCTTATCAGTCTTTTTTTCATGTCTGTCCGTATTATGGTTGATTCTTCTCGCTAAGGAATTCAATATATTTACCTGTTCCAATAGCTACCGCTGTCAGCGGCTCCTCTGCGGTCATAGTCGTAATTCCTGTGTTTTCCTCAATCAAATCTTCAAGACCGTGCAATAAGGCCCCTCCTCCTGTGAGGACAATTCCTCTGTCAGCAATGTCTGCCGCAAGCTCAGGCGGAGTTTTTTCTAACACTGCATGAACGGCATCTACAATCTGTGCCGTTACTTCACGAAGTGCTTCTTCCGTCTCGTCTGAAGATATCGATACCGTCTTTGGAAGTCCGGTTACAAGATTTCGTCCGCGAACATCCATGGAAATATTCTCAGGTCGTTTATAGCAAGTTCCTATGTTGATTTTGATTTCTTCTGCCGTGCGCTCGCCAATCAACAAATTGTGACGCTTACGCATAAAACGCACAATCGCATCATCAAAATCATCCCCGGCTGTTTTGATTGAAGTTGAAACAACGACGCCGTCAAGAGAGATAACTGCAATATCAGCAGTACCACCGCCGATATCAACAATCATATTTCCGCATGGTCTTGATATATCAATACCGGCTCCGATTGCTGCTGCAACCGGCTCTTCGATAATAAATACATCACGTGCACCCGCCTGATACGTTGCATCTTCCACTGCCTTTTTTTCAACCTCTGTTACGCCGGACGGCACACACACACTGATTCTTGGTCGTCTACCAAAGAAGCTTTTGCCAACCGCTTTCTGGATGAAATATTTCAGCATTTTCTCGGTAATCTTATAATCTGAAATAACGCCATGTCTCAGCGGACGGATCGCAACGATATTGCCCGGTGTTCTGCCAAGCATCAGTCTCGCTTCCTCTCCAATCGCCTTAATCTGATCAGTATCTCTATCATATGCCACAACGGAAGGCTCCTTGAGCACTACGCCCTTGCCCTTCACATAAACTAAAATACTGGCTGTTCCTAAATCAATTCCAATATCTGAACTTGCCATG
>CALYVE010000233.1 GCA_945492935.1 uncultured Lachnospiraceae bacterium | reverse complement strand
TGTCTCGTCATCGGTTGTCCCTTCATATTTGTAAATAAATACGGACTGTCACTAGCCATAACCATACGTGTATTGGAAATATAATTTTCAAGAGCTGATTTTGCAGCGTTCTCAATCGGAATTACACGTTCTTTATTTGCATCTCGGCACATAATGTAGCTCATCGTAAGATTTACATCGGATAGTTGCAAAGAAATAAGCTCTGAAACGCGCATTCCGGTAGCATATAAAAGTTCCAGCATTGCTTTGTCGCGAATTTCCTTTGGATTGCTCTTTGATGGCTGCTCAAGCAATTTAGTAATCTCTTCAACCGTCAGAATTTCCGGAAGCTTTTTTTCAATCTTTGGAGGTTTAATCTGCTCTGCAGGATCCTCTTGAATTCTTGAATTCTTAAATAAATACATAAAAAAGGACTTGATACTTGCAACATTACGAGAAATCGTCGCTGTAGACATATTCTGCTCTTTCATATATAAAACATACGAATTAAGATCTGTTGTGTTAACATCAGCAAAAGAATGTATTCCGAGCGATTCTAAATATCGATTAAGCTTTACCAAATCTCTTTTATACGAAGCAACTGTATTTGCGCTTGCCTTCTTTACGTTATTCAAATATTCTATGTAATTATCAACATCATTTATCATGTAAATAACCTCAAAATATTACGTTTATACACCTAAAAAGCAGGCTACAAATAGTATTATAATAAGTAATTTACATAAAATCAAACATATTTTTTTCACATTTTCTTAAAATTCGACACATTTTTGTAACATAGTACGATATAAAGTAAGTCCGCATTATACAGTCACCATATATTGATAAAAACAGCCAAAAATTTTTTCTGAAAAATTACACTCAAACAAGATTCCAAACAGAAAAAACATAACATAACATATTGCAAATTGTATTTTATGTTTTTTGTTATCTGAGCTTCTAATGTATTTTTTGACACATAATAACGCAGCATAATAGAACAAAAACTGTGGAATGACTGTGAAAATCACAACAAACACACCTTTTATTCCCAGGTAATAGCTTTGTACAGATAACAAAAAACTTAACACAACTCCAAATAAGAATGTTAAAAGGTTTATTACGCGGTCGATTTGAAAAACTTTTATTGCTAGAATAATTACGGCCATCTGTTCAATTCTCTTTATTAATACACTGCTATATTTTAATGACTCACTTGCTTTTGAACCTGATAATGCATAGGTTGATAAATCAAAAACGGAAACATCATAGGACTGTTTCATCCATACATTCGTCACAATGCATCCGAGTATTGTTGCAAGGAAAATAACTATAAGCTGACTATACGAATCACGTTTTGCACTTAACATGTCAATGTCTCCAAATAACACAAAAATAGAGAGCACACTTCTGCTCTCTATCAATATATGAATTCTATTATTCAATTATGCCCTCACGCTTATATTCTTTGTAAGCAAAAAGAGCCAGAATCGTTTTGCTGTCAATAATCGTACCGTTATAAACCTTTTGTAACGCTTCATCAATCGGCAAATAAACAACCTCGACAAATTCATCCGGATCAAGCTTTTGATTTCCAACAACGAGATTTGTGCCGATATATATATCTGTTTTTTCGTCAAAAGTACCTACAGAAGAGATAACATTTGCGACATGATACATACGTGTCGGAATATAACCGGTCTCCTCTTCCGCCTCGCGTATAGCACAAATTTCACCATTCTCTCCGGTTACAGAATAACCACCGGCCGGTATTTCTAAAGAAATATCATCAATAGAGTTGCGATATTGTTTAACCAAATAGGTACACTCTTTGTCATCAACCAAAAGAACACCTGCACCGCCGCCGGATTTATGCTTTATATAATCATATTCAACAAGTCTTCCATCCGGTGTTTCAAGCGTATCCTTATATAACGCCACAATCTTTGATTCATAAACGAGTTCAAACGACTTACGAATAAACTTTTGCATAGAAATTATCCTAACATCTTATCAATTGATACTAATTTAACACAAAGAACAAACACCTTGGCAGCCAGCTCCATCTCTTCCGGTGTTGGAAACGAAGGTGCAATTCGAATATTGGAATCCAGAGGATCATTATGATATGGATATGTTGCACCTGCACCTGTAAGCACAACACCTAAGCTCTTACATTTTGCGACAATAGCTTTCGCACATCCCGGAAGTGCATTAAAAGAAATGAAATAACCACCTCTAGGTTTAATCCATTCTCCAATTTCTAATCCTTTTAATTCCTTCTCAAAAATATCAAGAACAGCCTCGAATTTTGGTCGAAGAATATCACCGTGCTGTTTCATATGTGCCAATAAACCATTAATATCTTTAAAAAATCTGACATGACGCAACTGATTAATCTTATCATGTCCAATTGTCTGAACAGTCATCTGCTTTTTGATATATTCGATGTTTTTGAGAGAGGTTGCGATTGCAGACACACCGGAACCCGGAAAACTGATTTTGGATGTAGATGCAAAAATATAAACCATATCAGGGTTACCTGCCTTCTCACATTCATCCAAAATATTTAATATTTTATCTTGAACATCATCATATAAGTGATGAATGCAATATGCATTATCCCAGAAAATACGAAAATCCTCTGCTGCAGGCTTCAAATGAGCAAATCTCTCTACAACCTCATCTGAATAAGAAATACCGGTTGGGTTCGCATATTTAGGTACACACCAGATACCCTTTACAGCAGGATCATTGTTAACATATTTCTCTACTAAATCCATATCAGGGCCATCATCATTAAGCGGAATATTTATCATCTCAATTCCGAAAAGCTCTGTTATAGCAAAATGTCGGTCATATCCGGGTACAGGACAAAGGAATTTGACCTTTTCAAGTTTACACCAAGGAGTAGAACCATTAACACCTAACGTCATGGAACGTGAAACTGTATCATACATTATATTTAAACTAGAATTTCCACACACTATTACATTATCCTTGGCAACTTCCATCATATCAGCCATCAGCTTTCTGCATTCACCAATACCATCCAAATCACCATAATTACGTGTATCATTACCAAGTACAGTATTCATATCGGAACAACTGTTAATGACGTCTAACATAGGCATAGCTAAAGCTAACTGAGAAGCACCCGGCTTACCTCTCGCCATGTTAAGAGAAAGACCTTTTGACTCTAATACTTTGTATTCCTCTTGTAATGCACTCTTTAAAGTGAGAAGTTCATCTCTACTCATATCCTTGTATGCCTTCATATATATTACCTCCAACTTGATAATCTCTAGTAAAATATCAATTTTACATAAAAAAACTACTTATATACCGCGATAG
>CALYVE010000232.1 GCA_945492935.1 uncultured Lachnospiraceae bacterium | reverse complement strand
ACAAACTTAAAAAAAAGGTCGATTTAAGGTATAATAAAAAGCAAATATTGGTTGTTTAAATTTGATTAAATGCCGATATATATGTATACGGGTTTGGCACCCGAAAAAGAAAAGGAGTTCTGTAGGAGATTCATGGAAGAGGAACTCTTTTTGTCAAATTTTATTTCAAGGAGGAAACAGAATGGGAAAAAGAAAAGCGAAACAAATATTAGCTTATCTGATGAGTGCTGTTATCCTGTGCTCGACGTTACTTACGAACAGTATTGTGGCGAGAGCAGCTGAGGATACGGGAACTTTCCGTATTCGATTAACACCTATGGATGGGTGTAACAGTATCTCTTATCAGATTGGAGAGGAAGCAATCGTTGATCTTGAAAAAAATCAATTCACGGAAAATCCGGAAGATCAAAGCGGTACCGTGTGGTATTCATGGGAATCGTCTGATCCGATTGCAGCAGGTACAACCATAAAGGTAACAGTAAGCCCTGCCGAAGGATACACAAAGGATGGCGAGGCGACTGAAAATGAGGATGGTTCATACACCTATCAAACGACGGTTGTTGCATCCGAAAGCAAAGAGATTGAAATAAGACTGGCTAAAGATAATAAACCGGGATCGCAGGCAAATCCGGGTGATGTGTCATTCCGTATTGATAACAGCCAGAACGGTAATGTCTTTGTATCAACAAGCAGAGATGGCGTCTTTGTACAGGTATCAGACGGTTCTGTGGAATCAAAGGATTCCTTCGCGGGCGCTGACAAGATTTATGTGAAATATGAATTGAATCCGGATCAGAGCTTAGATAATTATGTAGATTCCGAAACAGGAATAAGCTGCAACGTTTATCGCGTAGATGGCGTTGCTACGAATCTTGAATTTGATGATTCAAACATTGCAGAGGTTCCGTATAACGCAGACAAGGCACTTGAGATTCAGATTCGGTTTGCAGGCGGCCCTGGTCCGGTTGCAAATCCGGGTGATGTATTATTCCGTATTGATAACAGCCAGAACGGTAATGTCTTTGTATCAACAAGCAGAGATGGCGTCTTTGTACAGGTATCAGACGGTTCTGTGGAATCAAAGGATTCCTTCGCGGGCGCTGACAAGATTTATGTGAAATATGAATTGAATCCGGATCAGAGCTTAGATAATTATGTAGATTCCGAAACAGGAATAAGCTGCAACGTTTATCGCGTAGATGGCGTTGCTACGAATCTTGAATTTGATGATTCAAACATTGCAGAGGTTCCGTATAACGCAGACAAGGCACTTGAGATTCAGATTCGGTTTGCAGGCGGCAAGCCTGGTTCGGGTTCCGGTGCATCAAAGGATTATCCGTTTGAGGCTAAGGCAACATCAAATATTACGTTCGAAGGTACACAGAATTGGGATGGCGCAGGACTTGCGATTACAGCACAGTATTATATTAATGGTGTAGCCTGCCAAGAAAATTCTTATGATGAGGAGGCGTGCCGAGATATCGTAACGCATCTGACAAATGTCACATATCCATATGATGAGCAGGACGAGCGGACACCGATTGTAACGGTTGATAATGTTGAGGTTCCTGCCGTAGAATTTGAATTCGTAAATCAAATCAATGCGAGATATACTTCTATTGTAATTAATGGCATCGATTACTCTTATTTGATACCGGGAACAAATTCCGCTACCCGCGAATGGGATATTCTGGATGCGATGAGTCTGAATGGAAATTCACAGGATATTTCCTTCATCATTCAGGTTCCAAAAGCGGATACATATAATGTCAAGGCGGACATGGAAATTATCGGTGAAACGCGTTATACGTATGAAAGCAACGATTCAAAAGTCAAGTTTACGATAGACAATGGCTTAAATGGAACTGTCGGCTATAAATACGATACGTTCGATTGTCCGGATGTATCGGTAGACAGTGCAACATTCCCGACAAGCCTTGAGGAGGGTAAAACGTTTACGATTTTCGCAACACCAAAAGAAACATTTGAATTTCGGGGTATCAGCCTGATCGTGAACGGAGAATGTATTCCGTGGGAAGATGTCGGAAACCCGAATATCGATGATATATTCACAGCAGATGGTATGTCATTTGTTATTACAGAAAGCATAGCAAAAGGAGATGAGCTTGAAATCCTCGTTTCATTTAGTGAGGATGAAGAGTGGAAGGCAGAGCAGATGCGTTATTTCCCAACCGGTAACTTCTTATGGTCAAATCTCGAAGAGGATCGTTACACGGATATGTTCCTTGACAATACACAGGTTAAATTCGTTCGTTTTGAATACAAAGACCGAGAAGGAAAAACGGTTGTAATTGATGACATTAAAGATATGAATGGAGAATCTTATTTAAGCTTCTCTGAAAATTATGACAAAGGTGAAGCCACATTGTTTGCCGGCGGAAAGCTTACGGTTCAATTAGTTCCAAGATATGGATATCAGGTTGTTGAATTTGGACCAAATGGTGGTGCTTTCGGTCCGGAAGAGGATGCGATTGCAACCTATACATTTACAATTGCAAATGGTAATGCTCACCTTGGTGCAAGGTGTGCACCGGTAGACGATGCGGTTAATGCTGAGGCAACCGGTATTACAGATGGTGGTATCGCACTTGATGTGGAAGGTGATGGGAATTTCGAAATCGGTACTGCAGTGCTTGAAGTAACCGATACAGAGACATCTGAAACAGAGGAGGCTGCTTTTGCAAATGCAGCACCTGGTTATGATGTAGATTCTTATCTTGATTTGAGTCTGAATAATGTTGTTTACAAGGGCTCAGCAGATGATGTGTGGGCAACAGAGGTTTCGGAATTGGTTAATCCTGCAACAATTTCCCTTACAGTTGATGAGCCAATTACGGAAGATGTGGAGATTATCCATCAGAAGCATGATGGTACATACGAGGTTCTTCCTGCAACCTACGACGAAGAAACAAATACGATAACATTTGAAACAGACAGCTTTTCAAAATATGCAATTGCCAAGAAGGTTGCTGATGGTTGGGCAGAAGAAGAAAATGGCAAGGTATATTATGAAAATGGCAAAAAGGTAGTTGGCTGGAAGCAGCTTGAAACAAAGTGGTATTACTTTGATGCTTCCGGATTGATGGTAACAGGTTGGCAGAAGCTCGGAACAAAGTGGTATTACTTCGATGCTTCCGGAGTGATGGCAACGAGCTGGCAGAAGCTCGGAACAAAGTGGTATTATTTCAATACAAGTGGAGTGATGTTAACGAGCTGGCAGAAGCTTGGAGCAAAATGGTACTATTTCGATGCAAGTGGTGCAATGTTGACAGGCTGGCAGAAGCTTGGAACAAAGTGGTACTATTTCAATGCAGGCGGTGC
>CALYVE010000231.1 GCA_945492935.1 uncultured Lachnospiraceae bacterium | reverse complement strand
TTGACTACTTTTTTCATATCAGATCGAAGTTTTTCATCTACACCGACTTTCAGTATTGTTTGGGTTTCCATTTTATTGCCAATACTCAGTGCATCGATATATTGTTTACAACACACTTCACCACCTACAATAAAGCCTTTTTTTCCGCTTGAGACAATCTTACCGCCTGCCGTAACATGACTATGCATAATCGGACCGGAAATTACATCTCCTCCGGCTGTAACATTTGCACTTTCGAAAAATAAGCCCGCTATGTCGCCGCCTGCCGTCAAATGACCTTTTCCCATCCCCTGTACACCGCGACGAATAACAATATTACCGCCGGCAATAAGAGTTGCACCTTCAACACCGCCGTTTACAATAATATCACCTTTGGCCTTCACAGTAAATCCGGTTTTTACCATGCCCGGAATCTCAATATTACCATCATAATCAATATCTCCGGTTGAGGCATCTACATCCGCAGCAACCTTGTATACATCCGATACAAAAACAGTATCTCCGACGAGTGAAACATTGCCGTCCACTTCACTTCGTATCTCTGTTTTTTCATCATTGACAGATATTTTTTTGCCGAATTTTAAGAAAGTAATTTTGGGTCGATTCTGTTGAATCACTTTTCCAAAAATACTGCGTCCCGGTTCTCCCATCGTATGAGACTCAAGTGTTGCGAGCAATTCACCTTTCTTAACGGGACAAAACAAATTCAGCTCATGGAAATCTACACCACCATCCGGCAAAAGTTTTGGTTTTGCCAAAGGTTTTGTATCAAAATGATAGGTAATTTTTGTATCCTTTGCCGGAATCGGTAACAAAGCCTTAGCAATCGGAATATCTAAACAGTATTGTCTTGCAAGCAAAAAGACATCAATGACTTTTTCCTGAATGCCAAATACAACCTTTTCTTTTTTTAATTCATCATAAATATCTTCTTTTGTAAGTAATTTACCACCATTTGACGGAGGATAGAATCTCGCTGTAGCAATTGTTCCGTCTAATTTGGCTGTAATAACCACACGTTCATCAAATGGCTGCATCTTTTCGGAACTGATTTTGATGCACGTTTTTTCGGTTTGTAAACCGGCAAGTGCATCTTTTATCGTATCTCTTGAATAATCCATAAACATATGATGCTTCAGAAATTTAGCTATTTCATCAAATCCAAGAGTCTTCCCGTCTGAAACAGCAGGATATAAATGCATATATGTTCCATCATCTCTGATTTCAATTACAAAAAAAGAATTTTTGTATTTCATATAATCACCCCATTAACAAAGTGAAACTGTCTCCTAAATAATCTTTCATCTTCTTCAGCGCCTTTGAATGCAGCTGCGATACACGAGATTCTGAAACCTCCATTGTTCTGCTTATTTCTTTTAATGTCATCTCTTCATAATAATAAAGCAAAACTACATTTTTTTCCTTCTCTGTCAACGCAGAGAGTGCTTCTGCTAAAATATTGGAAAGTTCTTTTTCCTCAACAACAGCTTCCGGTTCTATGCGCATATAGGAACTATTTCCGGATGCTTTTACATCATTTCCCTGATCAATAAAATCATCCAAAGATGAAATATTTGATATATTGGTCTGACCGACCCAATTAATATATTCGTCAACAGTAACGCCAAGCTCGCCTGCTATATCTTCTTCTGTATAGTTAATTCCCTTCTCCATTTCAAGCTTTTTTATCGCCGCATCAATCTGCTTTTGTTTTTGACGAACAGAACGCGGTATCCAATCCATTTTTCGAATCTGATCCAATACGGCACCACGTATACGCAAGCTTGCATAGGTTTCAAATTTGATGCCTTTCCCATAATCATATTTGTCAATGGCATCAATCAATCCAAAAATTCCATAGCTTACTAAATCTTCATACTCAACATTTGACCCAAGATAAATTGCCAGACGACCTGCAACAACCTTTACAAGAGGTACATATTCAATTATAATCTGTTCTCGTACAGCACTTGATTTTGTATTTGAATATTCAATCCACAAGCGTTCTTTCTTGTCTATTATTGCCATATTCCGCTAATCACCTCCGAAAATCAATCCATCCGTTATGATGCATTGTCATTTTCTTGATTGTCTTTCGCAGCATCGTCATCATTAATATCCTGTATAATTTTGTTATCTTCCATTTGACTGATCTTTTCGATTAATCGAATAGCAACTGTCGATATCACGTAAAATACAGCTATTACTATGACGAGAATAATAAGTGATTCTAATATATCTCTTTTGTATTTGATATTTAGAAGCCAGCAAATCATTGCTGCCAGAAGAACAATAAATGCTCTTGTGTTTTTTGCTTTCTCTTTAAATCCCAATTCAGACACCTCTAGATAATCTTTTTTTGATTTCCGGATTTCGAAATTTCCAGTTCGCAATTGCTCGGATCAAATTTGATCGTTCGACCATATTTATCTCCTACATCTTCTGCAACAATTTTGATTTTGTGCTCCTGCAATTTTGCACGAACTGCATCAACATTTTGTCGTCCAATCGAGCCGATTTCATTCGAAACAAACGTAAACATACAGGCACCACCCGCAATTTTAGCTTTCAGATTGCATTTGCGTATCCCGGCTTCTTCAAGCGCATTAATGAGCGCATCAATTCCGGTATCTGCAAATTTGATTATGTTACTGTTGTTTTTCATTTTGGAACTGTCCGGTAGCATAACATGCACCAATCCGGCAGTTTTTGATTTTTCATCGAACAAAACAACACCAACACATGATCCAAGACCTACTGTCACAATCTTATCCGGTGCCCTGCATATATTCATTTGTGCAATTCCAACTCTAATTATTTCACTCATAAGCTCTTTCGATACCTAATTTTTCAAGCAAGACATCATACGAATTTCTTTCCGAAATCATCATGATAAATCCTTTTATACGTTTCTCACCTGAGGCAAAGCCGGAATCAATAAGTAAAACCTTATCCTCTACCTGTCCAAAAACAGTACAAGGCAAAGATAATATTGCTCCGGCCATATCTGTGATAATCTGTGGAACAGAATATCGAATTTTTAATCCAGATAAGGTTTCGAGCGATGCAACATAAGAACCAATCATGATATTGCCAATCTCTCTTACAGCATCCATGCCATAATCTGAATTTAAAATTATATCGTCCCGAACAAATTCTTTAAGTAACTGCTCAGCGTCCTCCTCCTTCATAAGGAAGAGAAACATTGCACCAATATCACCCTCGATATTACTCAAAACTGCAACGGTTGTTGCTTCCGCACCACCAAAAAAATTCTCTAATTCGTTGAACTCATACATTTTTACATGCGGTGGCGTAATTGTAATTTGGGAAGAAAGTAATATCG
>CALYVE010000230.1 GCA_945492935.1 uncultured Lachnospiraceae bacterium | reverse complement strand
TTCACACATCCTATGCAATAAAAAAGACACTTCGTGTCAGGATGCGCACTCGTACACAGAAGAGGTAGATGTTTGATTCATGCCAAAGGAGGAATGAAATGATGGAAATAAACGGAACAATGATGCAGTATTTTGAGTGGGATTTGCCTGCGGACAAAACACTTTGGAAGCAGCTTGCTGAGGATGCACCTAAGCTTAAAAAAGCAGGTATTTCAGCCGTTTGGATGCCGCCTGCATACAAGGGAGCATCCGGTGTACAGGATGTTGGATACAGCGTGTATGATCTTTATGATTTAGGGGAGTTTAATCAGAAGGGTACTGTTGCAACAAAGTATGGTACAAAAGAAGAATATCTCTCTTCCATTAAGGCTTTGCACAAGCAGGGGATTTCTGTGTATGCTGATATCGTATTAAATCACAAAATCGGTGCTGATGAGGTTGAGGAAGTATCCGCACAGGAATTTAACGAAATAAGCCGTGCGCAGATGATTGGTGAACAGCGTACGATTGGCGCATGGACAAAGTTTACATTCCCGGGTCGTGGCGGCAAGTATTCTGATTTTACGTGGAACTGGAAGCATTTTGACGGTATTGACTGGGATCAGGATCGCGCAAAGAAGTCAATTTTCTGTTTTGAAGGTAAGACATGGGACCAGAACGTTGATGTCGAGTTTGGAAATTATGATTATCTTATGGGGGCTGATGTTGACTTTTCGAATCAGGAGGTGCGCGAAGAGCTTACTCGATGGGGTAAATGGTATACGAAAGAGGCAGATTTGGATGGATATCGTCTGGATGCCGTAAAGCACATCGATAAGTATTTTTATAAAGACTGGATGCGTGCAATGAAGGAAGATTCAGGCAAGGATTTATTTGCTGTTGGTGAATACTGGCACTGGGATGTAAATCAGTTGCAGGATTACATAGCAGCGACAGAGGGAGAGGTAAAGCTTTTTGATGTACCGCTTCATTTCAATTTCCATAATTGCTCAAAGGCACATGGAAATTATGATTTGCGTACGATTTTTGATGGCACGCTTACAAAGGTTAATCCGATTTGTTCGGTGACCTTTGTGGATAATCATGACAGCCAGCCGGGACAAGCTCTTTTTTCGTGGGTTGAAGATTGGTTTAAGCCTATGGCATATGCTATGATTTTACTCCGTCAGGAAGGCTATCCATGTGTATTCTATGGTGATTACAAGGGAATTCCATCGGAGCGCGTAAAATCAATGAAGACTGTAATTGATAAGCTTCTTAAGGTGCGCAAGCAGAAGGCTTACGGACCACAGCACGATTATTTTGATGATTATAACTGTATTGGATGGACAAGAGAGGGCGATGACGAGCACAAGGATTCCGGACTTGCTGTTGTTCTTTCCGACGGCACAGGCGGAACAAAGCATATGTATATCGGTAAGCAGTTTGCAGGTTGCCATTTCTCCGATATTTTAGGAAATGCGAAATACAACATCAAGATTGATGAGGATGGTTTTGGTGACTTCTATGTGAATCGTGATTCGGTTGCAGTCTGGGTTCGCAAAGAGAATAAGAGATAGGTGGAAAAATATGGGAAAGACAATTCGAACAGACGCAGTAAAGGATTTGTTTCAGGCAATTTTGACTTTGGAAAACGAAGAAGAGTGCTTTCGCTTTTTTGAAGATGTATGTACCGTAAATGAAGTATTGTCAATTGCACAGAGATTTGCTGTTGCAAAAATGCTTACAGACAATCATACTTATCTTGAGGTTGCAAAGGAAACCGGTGCTTCAACAGCGACAATCAGTCGTGTGAATCGTTCGCTCAATTATGGCAATGATAGCTATCAATTGGTTTTTGAACGAATGAATAATAAGAAATAAGGAGATGACATTTTTGGACGTAAACCCCATTATACAACTCGTAATAATTATTTGTTTATTAGTGTTGTCAGCTTTTTTCTCTTCTGCTGAGACAGCGCTTACAACTGTAAATAAGCATAAGTTGCGTGCACTTGCAGATGAGGGCAGCAAACGAGCAAAAAAGGTACTGAAAATTACCGAAAATTCTTCGAAGCTTCTAAGTACCATTTTGATTGGTAACAATATTGTGAATATTGCGGCGTCAGCGCTTACAACAACATACGTTACACAGGTATTTGGCAGCAAAATGATTGGCGCAGCAACCGGAATTCTTACATTTCTTGTACTTATTTTTGGTGAGATTACGCCAAAGACCTTTGCCTCACATTTTGCAGTGCAATGGTCGATGATTATTGTATATCCGATTGCAGGACTTATGATTGTTCTTACGCCGTTTATTTGGTTACTGAATATTATTACAGGGGCGATATTTAAGCTTTTCCGTATGGATCCGAATGAGAATCCTAATGCTATGACAGAATCCGAGCTTCTCACCATTGTAAATGTGAGCGAGGAAGAGGGTGTCATTGAGCAGGAAGAACGCGTGATGATTTCGAATGTTGTGGACTTTGGTGATGCGCTATCCAAAGACATTATGATTCCAAGAGCAGATGTTGTTCTTGCGGATGTAAATTCGACATATGATGAGCTTGTTGCTTTGTTTATGGAGGAAACATATTCACGTATTCCGATATTTGAGGATTCAAAAGATAACATTATCGGTATTCTCTATTTGAAGGACCTTTTCTTCTACAGTCAGGTAAATGATATTGACTATTTTGATATTCGAAGTATTCTTCGTAAACCGATTTTTGTTTATGAATATCAGAAAACGAGCAAGATTTTTGCGGAGATGAAAACTAGCTCAGTCAGTGTCGCAGTCGTATTAGATGAGTATGGAGTTGCAGCGGGTATTATCACGATGGAAGACTTGGTCGAGGAAATCGTCGGTGAGATTCGTGATGAATATGATGAAGATGAAAATGACCTGATTCGCAAATTAGATGAAAATGAATATGATATTGACGGCTCAATAAAGCTTGATGATTTAAATGATGTGCTTGGTACAAAGCTTGCATCAGAAGACTATGATTCTCTTGCGGGATTTGTTATTCAGATTATGGATAAACTCCCCGGTGAAGGAGAAGAGACAGATTATGAAAATATTCATTTTAAGGTTGGAACTGTGAATCGAAATCGAATCGAAAGAGTTTTCCTTACGATTACACCGATAGAAAATGACGAGCAGGAAACAGCAATAGAAGAAACAGATGAAAAAATAGCATCTGAAGAGGAATAAAAACACAAGAAGGAATTGCTTTGCGAAGCAATTCCTTCTTGTGTTTCGTTACCGCGGTCTGGTGGCACGGGTACTGTTATAGAATCGATTGGAAAAAAGCCTGATTTATTTTTTTTTAGGCTTCTTTGAATCGGATGCTGTTTGTT
>CALYVE010000229.1 GCA_945492935.1 uncultured Lachnospiraceae bacterium | reverse complement strand
GCTGTTAAGACAGCATATTGTGAACAGCTTTCTCCACTGTTAGATGGATTGTCGCGGTTGTCAATGGGGGCGAATCAGTTTGCGGACCCAATGCAAAGTGTTGCCTTTGGACAAAGTGTCGTAAATAATGCAAATATTGCCTTCCAGAATAAAACGACAAACAATATGGAAACAATGGCGATTGTATCTTTTGTACTTGCAATCATCGGAACCATTCTTTGTTGCTTTGGTTTTATATATGGTGTTGCCATCCTCTTTATTCAGATTTGGACAGCAATCGTAGGTATGAAGTCCAGACACTGGCCGCTTTCCGTTACAAGTCTTGTGCTTTGTATCGGAACGGTTGTCTATTGTGCACTTGTTTATCTCTAGAATGCAGATGTTGAAGAATATTTGAATTAAGATTTATGATAAGAATCCCTTTACCATGTTGAATTTTTTCTTTTCGGCAGGTGACAGGGATTCTTCTATTATATCCATAAGAAGGGCGCTTTCCTCTTTTGTAAAGTTCATATTTCTACGGTTTAATTCCTGATTAATTTGAAGAATTTGCGGTAGCAGTTCCTCCATAGAATAGCGGGAACTTTTTTCGGCAATTTCAATTAATATTTTTTGTTTTCGCTGATCGAGACGACAAAATCTTGGATCTTCATAAAAATTCATTTCACATGCTCCTTACGAACTATTATCATTTAATATATCCATGACAGATTGATACAAATTAGCATCGGATGTATGTTCGGTCTTATTTGAAAAGTCCTGAGCCGTTGCCTTTGCATTTTCAAATAGATTTGAAAAGCAACCCGAAGTATTCGGATTCTTCATGTCCATCATTTGCATAACCTGCATTAGCTGCTTCATGTTTTGCAGACTGCCGGCATATTGCGTAGGTAGAATATTGCATAAATCGCTTACAAAGTCTTCTGTGGATTTGGGATGACAATCGAATCCCTGGCGTGCGATAAAGCTTCTGTCATTGAAGCAATTCATCAATGCGAGTGCTTCTTTATATTTGATATAAAGAACAAGCAGACGTTTGTATGGATAGTCCACGAATGGAACAAGCGCCTCAAGCAAGGCAAAAGAGTTGTCATTTATTAACCTGTCAAGAGGATGAAAAGGTTCCATTTTGTACTCACTTGTTTCGTTCTATTTCAATATATGTTTCATATGACTTATGTAGAATAGAGAGTCTGCAGGAAACAGACTCTCAAAGGAAGGGATTAGCAGCCGCAACCGCAACCGCATCCATTGCTGCCATTGTTGCAGAAGAGAAGAATCAAGATGATCCAAAGGCAGCTGTTGTTACCACATCCGTCGTTGTTGAAAAAGCCGGATCCGTTGCAGTTGTTGCAAAGGAGAAGAAGGATGATAATAAAGATGCAAGAGCAACCGCTTCCACCGCCAAAAAAATCACTATTTCCGCAGCCACAACCACAACCACACTGTGTTGCTGATAAATCGCTCATTGGATAGACCTCCATATGAATTCTTATGGTTTATATTATGCGTTGTATGGTGGATTGTTAAAAAATAATTGATAAGTCTTGAAGGTGTATTTTAGAAATGATAAGATAAACGCATACTATAGGGGATAAAAGATTATGAAGCATAAACGTTTTCAATTATTCATACTTCGAAACACAGCGTCGATTACGATACCGGCAATCTGTGTATTTTTGCTGCTTATTTTTATGATAGCAAGGTATCCGGTGTTTGACCAGATTCGTTGTAACAAAATTGAAGATGTTCAAAACCTGAGTGTCCGTTTGGATAACCTCTACAAAAACGGCACCAGAAATATTGAATATACTGCCAGCGATTTGTACTATACAGGCTTTGATTACCATGTGAACGACAAGCGCAAGGGCTCTTATTATTATACGATTCAGGATAATCAGCTTTTGATTTATTTGATTAAGACAAAGCAACCGAAGATTTACATTGAAAAGCAGGAAATAAAAGGTCGTATTATCAAGGATTCTGTTTCTGCGGAGTATATTATCGGACAGCTCGCAACGACAAATCATATGGATGCAGAGATGATTCGGCAGAGTGCGTGTGTGTATATAGTAAGTGAACCGGACTATCCGTATGCGTTTGTGACTATGATCTATCTGATCTTTTTCCTTCCGATTGTTCTTTGTATACTGATTTTCTTGTATACTCTGCTTGTATGGGTACAGCCGGCACTCCACTCGCAGGTTCGCCAGCTTGTTGTCTATGGAAATCCGCATTCTGTAATTGCGGAGATTAACAAAGAATTAGCCTATCATTTGCTTTACCATAAGAACAACATTTATATCACAGATTCCTATATGATTATTACACATCTGACTAAGACGGAGGTCATTCGCCTGGATGATGTAAAATATTTATCAAAAAATATTGTAGAAGGAACCGGTTTCCATAAAAACAAACAAATCTACCGTTTGACGATGTCAAACCCTGATAAGCTGTTTTACGAAATCGATTTTACGAGTGAAAAAGTAATTGATGAGGTGGTTTTTTATATTTATGGTGAAAAAACTTGACACGAACATAGGATGTGATAGAATATAAGAGTTCAAAAAATGTAGATAAACAAAGACATTGATGGTGCAACAAGGAATTTATTTGCCCGCCAGAGAGATGGGGTTATAAGCTGGAAACTTCATTCGGGATTGGTATATTCTCATTTTCACACCGGAGTCATGTGTCTGAACAATATGCAATGACGGTTGCATTAGTAGGACATATCGTTCATGCACGTTACGCATATAAAAGAGCGACTGGCAACAGTCGAAGCAGGGTGGTACCGCGGATTATTTTCGTCCCTTCAGGGGGCGATTTTTTTATGTTAATTTCTAAGCTCCCGCAATCATCATTCATTTATGGAGGAAGAGTTATGAAAGAAAAATTGCAAAGCATTAAGGAGCAGGCACTTGCAAAAATTGCACAGGCAACTGATACCGGAATGCTCAATGAAATCAAGGTTAACATCTTAGGCAAAAAAGGAGAATTAACGCAGGTATTAAAGAGTATGAAAGACGTTGCTCCGGAAGACAGACCAAAGGTTGGACAGCTCGTGAATGAAGCAAGACAGGCGATTGAAGATACGCTTGCACAGAAGATGGAAGCATTAAATCGTGCAATACGCGCAGAGAAGATGAAGCGCGAGACAATCGATGTTACATTGCCGGGTGTAAAGAGAATTACAGGACACAGACATCCAAATCAGATTGCGCTTGAAGATCTTGAGCGTGTTTTCATTGGTATGGGTTATGAGGTTGTTTCCGGTCCTGAAATTGAGTATGACAAATATAATTTCGAGCTTTTAAATATACCGGCAAACCATCCTGCAAAGGATGAGCAGGATACATT
>CALYVE010000228.1 GCA_945492935.1 uncultured Lachnospiraceae bacterium | reverse complement strand
ATTATTAGCCTTGTAATCATGAACGACAAGCTGGTACATACCCGGATGTTCACGCATAATAATCTGGACCGTATCATTTTTGCTATGCTTTATTATATTGGAAATCGCTTCTCTCACAATCCCGATAAATGCATATTTTACATCCTTTTCTACCTGTTTTGAAATGTCATACTCAAAGGAGGTTGTAAACTGCTCCTTCAAATCACTCATCATCTCTTCGACGGCCTGACGCATATCAACAGATTCATCATGCAAATCATGTACACTCTCACGCACATTGTTCATCGCAACATCCAGATTTTCCTTAACGGAAGTCAATTGCCCATGCAACGGCTCCTCCTTGTGAATCGTCATTAATGCACCCATCTGCAAAATCGTGCGCGTTAAAATATGTCCAACGTTATCATGAATTTCCCTTGCAATACGATTCCGTTCCTTCAAAGTCGCAACATATACTTCCTGGTCCTGTTTTTCAATCAATCTTCGGTTCTTATCTTTCAGAAGAATCGAAAGCTCCTCACTATCATCACGAATTTTTTTTGCCTCATTTGTCAGTCTTTCGTTTTGCATTGTTATTTGGGAAAGATAAATTGCATTCACGGAACATATTATCGTAAAGAAAAAAATCAGAGTATCAAACCCGGTTAAAACAGGCAATATAACTACTGTCCAAATCCCCATCACAAGATAAGCCTTAAATTGTGCAAGTATATATGTCCATATCGCCATAAAGACAGCCAGTTCAGGGACAAAGTAAGCAATACCGACTTGTATCACACATAGAAAATATGCTATTTTTTTGTTGGCAAGCACCATATTGAACGAGCAGCAGATAATTGATACAAGCAATGCAATAATAACCTTTAAATCAACACCGATTAAAGCAATTGTAACTGCACTTAAACAATATAAAATTAACGCATTTACAACATGATACATATCCTACCCCTTCATCTGCACGCCGATAACGCAGGCTGTACTTCCTTCATAATCGTACATCTTTAATTCACAGTAACCGAACAAATAGGGAAGATGCACTTAAACATCTTCCCTACATCCTTTTTTCATATTATCATACAAGCTTCGTTCCTTCAATGTCATTTAGGAATATCTTCTTGCTTTTGCATTTTTTGCCACAACCATCGCAATCGCAAAAAACGCAAGTGCAAACAGCAGCTCCACTCCTACATAGGTTACAAAGTCTGACATTTCACCTTCCTTGAAAATGCAGTCATTTGCAAGAATAAACCAGTGGGTTGGAAACAATCTCGATACCATTTTAAGTGTCTTTCCAAAGAACTTCATCGGAACAAACACACCACCTAAAAAGCACATTGCAAGGACAACTACATTTGTCATCATAGCATAGGCAGCTGACTCTAAACCAAAGTTTCCAAGAACACTGGAAAGGCTCGCTGCAACAATTGTAAATACAAATGTGTTGATTGTTGCAAGCAACTCCTTTTCGCCAAACACACCTTTATTCAAAATAAAGCACAATACAACAAACAGTCCCCAAATCATAATGCTTGTTACAACAGAACCAAGAAACAGCTGAACATTTCGTTCACGTACAGATAAAGCAGAGATTGAAAGTCGATTTTTTGTTTCTGTCTTATTAAAAGCAACTAAGATTGGTCCAAGCACGGAAGCCATAATCATGAGCAATACATATGATTCATACTGAAAAAAATAGTAAATAGGATTTCCGTATCTGTTTGACTCTTTGCCCTTCAGAGAGACACTACCCTTACTGTCAAGTGCCTTCAGTGTAAGCTCATAGGCACTTGCATCATCATATCCGGCCTGCTTTGCTGCCGCAAAGGTATTCAGATATGCCTGAATCTGTCCATCAATGTAAACACTGATATTTGTTCCCTGACGTTTTATATTGGAAAGCTTATTATTTTCTGCAAATCCTTCCTCAATGTAAAGAACATAGGCGATTTCTCGATAATAAAGACGATCCTGAAGAGACTCTTTATCATCCTCATAATCAAGCTTTATTGTATGTATCGTTGAAAGATAATCGATAAGTCTTTGGGAGGCTTCTGACTGATCCAAGTCAAAAACTGCGATATTGCAGGAACTCATTTGATATTCCTTAGATGTTCCATCCCCTAATTTCGTAAAGACGATACAAACACAAATAAAAACGATCAGATATATCATAGAACTCTTTGCATGTTTTTTTAAGATTTTAAAAAATGTATTAAAGACTGGCATACTGTTTTCTCCTTCCGAAAATATTTCCAATAAGAATAAATACTGCTGATATAATTGCTAATGATACAAGATCACGGATAAGTCTGTCATTCGTTTCAAATGTATTGATTGAGTAAAATGCATCTGCAACTAATGCTACCGGATTAATTCTGTTAATAATTGGACAATTGTTTTCAATTAACATATGAATATCAGCAATCATAAGACCGCTTAAGAACGATCCACCGACCGCTACGGCTGTTGAAATTCCATCCTTAACCTTCTCGCTGATGCTACCAAACGATCCGATGCAAAAGCCGATACTCATACCTGTAAATACACCTGCAAATATTACAATTACTATCTTGTAAATCTCGCCACCGAAGTTTGTTCCGATTAAAAGCAGATAGCCGAAGGAAATCAATACACATAGAATCTGAACAAGTGCTGCTGCCAATAAGCTTGCAAGATTTCCTACAAAATAGCTTGCGCCAGATACTTCCTTTCTCGCTCCGACAACAGACGTATTTGCCTGATTCTTTGTTGTAAGAAGCATACTTACGGATGTACACATAAGACATGCCATTGCTATCAGGTTGTAGAAGTACTGTGCATATACATCCATATCACTCTTTGAGTTATTGATTTCTGCATTTTCACCAACACCTGCCGCAAAGGTAGTCATTACTTCCTGAAGCTTCTCCGGATTATCGTGCTGTACGGTCGAAAGGATTGTTATCATCTGATGATACTGTGTAACAACGGAGGCAAGAATACTTTGCTTAATATCTTCCTTTGTGATAAGAAGCTTAAGCTCCGAACCTTCTGAATAAAATAATCCCTCTACCTCACCATCCTCGAGAAGCTTTTCTCCTTCTGTTCTGTCCAGATATTGAACATCTAATAGTTTATCCCCGGATTCAACAATGGATATATTTTCCAAATACGCTTTAAAGTTTGCTTCAACCTGCTCATCCTCGATACATACGGCAACCTTCATATTTTTCATTTTTTCATCCTGATTATAGATATCACCGAATGTTAATTTGAACATCGTACCAAGAACGACAACGAATACAACACTCCACATAATTTGTGATTTATTTCTTATTGATATCAAAAAATTGTATTTAAAATGATGCCAAAACATGATACCCCTCCTAATCTCTGAGTTCCTTACC
>CALYVE010000227.1 GCA_945492935.1 uncultured Lachnospiraceae bacterium | reverse complement strand
TTCTTCCTCCGTCAGTCGTCCTTTGATCTGACTTGTCATATGCATATTTATACTCGGCTCCATACCGAGATCTCTGTATATTTTACATACTTCCTTTTTCATATCCGTTACCGCTGCACCAGCCTGTGCTTTGAGGTCAATTTCAATCATCAGATACTGCTCGACCGTTTCCTGCCCATAGGAATCCTTTTCACAAACAGAAATCAGCTTGATATCCGTGTCCCCCTGCTCTCCTTTTTTGGTAAGCCGTGTCGCCTTTGAAGTATTCATACCATCCTCCTCCGTTGACGACGCAATCACATAACCGGAATTAATTCCCAGCTTTTTTGCGACTCTTTTTACAATCAGTTCCTTCGTTTCTTCTTCTATTTTTTCATCACTGTACATTGCAAATGCCTTTATACTGCTTTGACGGATGGAATCAACACCCTCACTTAACACCTGCTCGACAAGGACCTCCTCTCTGTTTATGGAACGATTAATTGCAAACTGCAAAATAACGGCTCCCCAGATTAAAAGTATCACATAAATTTTCGTTTTTCTGTTCAAATGATCACCTCCAAAATTTGCTATCCAAATTCTTTCCACACTTTTCTCCTTTTATTCTTTCTCTATCCGATTATTTACTACAAAGCGCGCGCGTGCTATACTATATAGAAGATTTTTGAACGTAAAATAACAAAAAGTGAGGTTAAATATATGACAGTCGGAATAGTTGGCTTAGGCCTGATAGGCGGTTCCTTCGCCAAGGCATACAGCGAAAATGATGAACACAGAGTACTTGCCTACAATCGAAGCAAACAGGTAATCGAGGCTGCCTACGCCGAAAAGGCAATCGAGGGTGAATTAGATGAACGCAACATAAAAGAATGCGACCTCATTCTTCTTTGCCTCTATCCAAAGCTTTGCGTAGACTATCTTACCAAAATGGCTCCATACATCAGCAAAAACACAATGGTAATCGACTGTTGCGGTACAAAGGAGTATCTGTGCGAAAACTGTTATGCAATCGCAAAGAAGTATGGTTTTACCTTTGTCGGCGGTCACCCGATGGCCGGCAGACATTTTTCCGGCTATGCCTACAGCACAAAAACCATGTACAACGGTGCTTCCATGGTATTAGTCCCTGAGGATTTAAATGACGAAGTGACATTAAATCGTGCCAAACAGCTTCTATCACCAATCAAATTCGGTACTTTTACCGTCTGCTCACCAAAGCGTCACGACGCAATGATTGCCTTCACCTCTCAGATGGCACACGTTGTATCAAATGCTTACGTTAAGAGCCCCACAGCCAAGGACCACGACGGATTTTCTGCCGGAAGCTACCGTGATTTAACACGTGTTGCCTACCTGAACGCAGATATGTGGACCGAGCTGTTCCTCGAAAACAAAAAGGCACTCGTAAACGAACTGAATATTTTCATCGATAACATTTCTGCTTATCGCGATGCCATTGTCGCAGACGACGCAGAAACACTCCATGCATTACTCGAAGAAGGAAAAAAATGCAAGGAAGAAATCGATGGATTATAAAATATACAAAAAAGGAGAGAAGATTATGAAGTATTGTAGCTTTTGTGGTGCATCAACAGAAGATGCCGCAACCACTTGTCCACAGTGTGGAGCAAATCTAATATCAGAAGCAGCCCCTGTACAGACACCAGGAGAACAGCCGAATCCTGTACAGACACCGAGCGAACAACCGAATCCTGCCGGCGGCATGTATTCACAGACACCTTTCACACAGACTCCTGCCAGCGACATGTATTCACAGACACCTTTCACACAGACTCCTGCCGGTGACATGTATTCACAGACACCTTTCACACAGGCTCCTAGCGGCAACATGTACGCACAGGCTCCTGCCGGTGATATGTACTCGCAGTATGGTTATGCACAAACGCCTGCTCAAGCAGCAGTTATGCCTGCGGAAACACCAAGGAAAAAGAAGTCAAAGAAACCATTGATTATCACGCTTTCTATTATTGCAGTCCTCGCAATCGGTTTTTGTGTTTGGTTCTTTGTCTTCCGCAAATCGAGTGGCAACGCAGAAAAAAACATAAAAAAACAGACAAAAGAATATGTGAATGCGATTGAAGATTTAGACGTAGAAAAGCTTGTCGAACTTACGGTTCCGAAAGATGTGCTTAAGAATCTTGTTATATTATTAGTAGAATCCGGAGAAATCGACACATCTATGTTTGGTATTACAGACCCAGAAGTTCTCGAAGACAATTTCGACGAAGTATACGATTCTATCATGTCTCTTGCATCGGTTTATATTAACCAAGCCATTAAAGAATACGAAATCGAAGCAGATATCAAGGAATATGAAATTACATCGGTTGAAAAATTAGATATCGATGAACTGTTGCAAACAACTTATGAAGCAGGTAATATCGATGAAGATGAACTCCTGGAAGCGAAAGAGCTTATTCATACAAAGCTTAAGGAATTCGGCATCGATCCGGACGAAATTTACAATGTGTATGCAACCTTTGATGCGAGCATTTCAGCAAGCGGACAAACAGAAGATGTCAGTTCAGATATGCTCAAAGAATTACTGGAAGATGGATTAGATGACATTGATATCCCATTCCGGTTTATTGACCAAAATGGCGGTATTGCATTATTTATGGCGTACAAATATGACGGAGAATACTACATGCTTCCAAGCCTCGGAATATTTGCCCCTTCATTAATCAGATACGTCGAAAAGTCAAAAAAATCAAACGATATAACAACTGCAAAATCAATTAAAACTGCGGTCGAAACAATGCTCGGTAACGAAAATGCATATGATTACTTTACAACAACAGGCTCTTATATTTGTTACCCGGTTACCGCAGACGGTCTTGCACAGATGCCGGACGAATACGCCACGGAATTCAAGCAAAACCTTGGCATAACCAATGACTATCCTGAGGTACGCTATACCAAAGACGGACAGACATATTTTACGTTTATGGTAGATGATTACGGAATCGTTTACGTATATATCGCTGATGACTATTCCGACTCTGCCTGGGAGATTTGTCCTGACCCGGATTACTTATATTACTAGGCATAATGGCATCTCCAAAAACTGTCAATAATTACACTTGACATTTCATAT
Organism: uncultured Lachnospiraceae bacterium; assembly: GCA_945492935.1. Classification (GTDB taxonomy): domain Bacteria; phylum Bacillota; class Clostridia; order Lachnospirales; family Lachnospiraceae; genus Coprococcus_C. The sequence continues at coordinate 272 of CALYVE010000227.1, read as the reverse complement.
CCGAAAAACTAAAATCAAATATAGTTTATAATAAGCTAGTAAGCGTTGATGAGACGAGTAAGATAAATACGCTATACAGAGAGAATTCCACTACCCGCTGAGAGAGAATTCATAAAACGGTTATCTGAAGACTACCTCGGAGCTGCTTGTCAGTAGTAATTCGAAGCAATTACAAAATCAAGCCGGTGATTCCGTTATCATCATTTTAAAGTGTCATTCGTTATCTCCCGATACGGATGGAACCAGGGTGGAACCGCGATAATTCGTCCCTG
>CALYVE010000226.1 GCA_945492935.1 uncultured Lachnospiraceae bacterium | reverse complement strand
GATGATGGATTACGTATTGATTTGTGATTCGACAGCAGATTTGCCTGTTGATGTTGTAAAGCAGTTAGATGCAAAGGTATTACCTTTTTCTTATAGTATTGGCGATGAAGTCATTTATTATTATTTGGACGAGCGAGATGGCGATGTTGCGGATTTCTATGGCAAACTCAAAAACGGCGCGATGCCGGTAACATCTCAGGTGAATCCTATGGCATATAAGGAGTTTTTTGAGGAATTTGTTAAGGACGGCAAAGCGGTTTTATATTTGGGCTTTACATCCGGACTTAGCGGTTCTATGGCAAATGCGATTAATGCTGCTGAGATGGTAAAGGAAGAATATCCGGATGCACAGATTAAAGTAATCGATTCCTATGCTGCATCTGTCGGCGAGGGAACTTTTGTTTATGAGGCAGCCAAACGTAAAATGGCCGGTATGAGTTTTGAAGATTTAGTTTCATGGATTGAGTCAAAATGCCGCAAGGTAAGTCATTGGTTTATGGTTGAGGATTTATTTCACTTAAGGCGCGGTGGGCGTGTAAGCACAGTTGAGGCAGTTGTAGGAAGTGCCTTGAAAATCAAACCGATTCTGTCTGTGGATCTTGATGGTAAGCTTGTCGTAAAGGCAAAAACGAGAGGAAATGTTAAGGCACTTGGTTATCTGAGAGATCGGGTTGTTGAAGAAGTATCGGATATGGCAAATCAGATTGCTGTGATTGGACACGCTGATGCGATTGGTGAAGCAGAGAAGCTCAAGGCAATGGTGATTGAGGCAGGAATGCGTGAAGAAAATATTATAATTGCTCCGATCGGACCAATTATCGGAACGCATGTCGGAGCCGGAATGGTGGCAATTGCATATGTTAGAGAATCATAGTTGACATTGAATGTTAAAAGTGATACAATCCTTTTGTAACAAATATGTAACAGTTGTTAAAAAAGGTGAAAAAAATGAGTAAACGAATGAAGATTAAACTTCACAACTTTAGAATTTATCTTCGTAAATATGTGATTAACAGTAAATATATCGTACGTAATACACTTGCACTGATTGTCATGGCAACCTTTGTTGCCGGTATGTATGGTGCAGGAACACTTTTCTCTCAGATACATAAGGCTAAGGTCGTTGATGGCAACGAGACAGTAGCGGTTGATATGTATGCTGAGGAAGAAGTTGAGGAAGTAATAACGATTAATTCAGCATCAGCACCAAAGATGTACGCAGATTCATGTGTAGTATTAAGTGGTGAAATAAATGAGAATATGGGTGTTGAAGCGAACGAGCTTCAGCTTGTAGCAGGAGTGCAGGATACAGAGGAAGATGCAGGTATTCAGTCAGGCTCTGTAAATAATCCATCAACAACAGCTGCTCCTACAACAGCAGCTCCTGTAGCACAGACACCATCTACAACACAGGCTCCTACAACACAGGCTCCTACAACGCAGGAACCGACTACAGAAGCACCGACTACGGAAGCGGCTGTAACAGAAGCACCGACAACAGAGCTTGTAGCAGAGGAACCGACTACAGAAGCACCGACAAGCATTGCAGTTGCAAACAGAGGTGCAATTTCGCTCAGTGAAGAGGATATCCTTTTGATGGCGTCCGTTATGACACTTGAGTGTGGCGGTGAATCATACGAGGGACAGCTTGCGGTAGCAAATGTTATCCTCACAAGATATTTATCAGGATATTACGGAAGTACAATTAGTGATGTTGTATATTCTCCTTATCAGTTTAGCGTTGTTTCATCAAGTGCTTGGGAGAGTGCATTGGCAAATCCTCAGGCAAGTTGTATTCAGGCAGCAAGAGAAGCAGCATCAGGTGTAAATAACATTGGAAGTTACATGTATTTCAGACCATCATGGAATGCTACACCTGAGAACTACAGTTCCTACACAATTATTGGTAATCACGTATTTTTCTAGATGATACGTTAGTTGTTTTCCTGCGGCTTTGCCGGCAGGGCAGTTAAAGAATTGTTGATAAAGCAGTTCTTTCCGATTAAAAGTGGTACCCCATCTTACGGGTATCACTTTTTCTTATATAGGCTTCCGCACTTCTTTGTGTCTCATCTCCATAGCACAAAAAGTTATTCAGACATTTTTTATTTGTGTAATCTGCCGGGACAAAATTGAACACGAGGCTTTGGACATCCTAACCTATATAGGAAAGTGTTTCACACATCCTATGCAAGAAAAAAACTCTTCGTGTCAGGATGCGCACTCGCGTGCAAAGAATATGTTGCATAAAATCTGGTATTATTCAATAAATATACAAAAAATACGTATAATATGCATAAAAATGAATAAATCTAATGAAAATGCACGAAATATAAATATTTTGTTGCATATTTTGTGAGTCGGATGTATAATCAATTCTAGTTTTCAAAGAAAGTATATATGCAATTTGGCAGATAGGAGATTTGCAATGAAGAAAAAGGTTTTTATTGATGGAAGCGAAGGTACAACAGGATTAAAAATATTTGAGAGATTTTGTGGCAGAGATGATATAGAAATTCTGAAGATTGATTCAGAGAAGAGAAAAGATCCGGAAGAACGACGCAAATTTATTAATGAAAGTGATATTACATTTCTTTGTCTTCCGGACGCAGCTTCTATTGAAGCGGTCAGCCTTGTGGATGAGGATAACGATCATACAGTCATTATCGACGCATCGACAGCACATCGAACGAATGAGGGTTGGGCATATGGATTTCCGGAGCTTGCTCCTTCCTTTCGAGAGAAGATTAAGAACGGAAAGCGAATTGCAGTGCCGGGCTGCTATGCATCAGGCTTTGCAATGATGGTATATCCGCTTGTTAATATGGGCATTATGGGTACGGATTATCCGGTCTGCGTTACAGCGTTGTCCGGCTATAGCGGAGCCGGCAAGAAGGCTATCGCACTCTACGAATCTGAGGACAAAACAGTAGATTTGTTTGCACCGAGAGAGTATGGGGTTGCACAGCAGCATAAGCACCTAAAAGAAATGAAAGCGATTTCGAAGCTGGAGCGAGAACCGTTATTTACACCTGTTGTAGATGATTATTACAGTGGAATGATTGTATCGTTGCCAATCTACACACATTTACTTAACGAAAAGGTTACACCGGAGGAGCTTCAGAAGAAATTTGCAAGCTATTATGAAGGCGAGCAGTTCATTAAGGTTATGCCATTTGGAAGTGAGGCAGAAACAAATGGTTTCTTCGCTGCAAATGTGATGTCAGGAAGAGACGATGCCCGTATTTATATTACAGGTAACGATGACAGAATTTTAGTTAGTGCTATTTTTGATAACCTTGGCAAGGGCGCTTCCGGTGCAGCGGTTCAGTGTATGAACATTGTGCTAGGATGTGAAGAAACTAAAGGGCTTGTATTATAGAGCAAAGGAGAGAGTCAATATGAAGGTAATAGATGGCGGA
>CALYVE010000225.1 GCA_945492935.1 uncultured Lachnospiraceae bacterium | reverse complement strand
CACTAAATAATCAACTAACATGTTCCATTCCCTCCAAAGTATATCCGAATTAGTAATTCTTTTGATTGCACTGCCGGCAGGGTCCTGCGCCACAAGGCCGTTGTATACAATAAGAGCTGTTGTTCCAAATGGTGCAACAGCTCTTAAAAAAACGTGTGATTTACTTTCTAAGACCAAGTTTCTCAATCAACTCTCTGTAACGAGTAATATCCTTGTTCTTTAAGTAAGCAAGAAGATTTCTTCTCTGACCTACCATCTTAAGAAGACCTCTTCTTGAATGGTGATCTTTTGGATGAACCTTGAAATGCTCATTTAAGTCATTAATTCTTGCTGTGAGAAGTGCAACCTGAACTTCCGGCGAACCTGTATCACCAGGACATCTTGCAAACTTCTCCATGATTTCTTTCTTCATTTCTGTTGTAATCATGATATTTTCCTCCATAATATAATAAATTAATCCTATCACTGAGTAAAAGGTCGGAGTGTCCAATTACTAAGTGATGGCACAAAATGTATGATAACATACGTTTTGCTGAATGTAAAGTCAAATTTTATTTCATATATTTGTTGGAAAACCTGACAATCTCTTCCTTAACGTTCGCATCAATCCGGTCAAGAACCACCGGATTCGGTTTTGCAGTATAGTATCCCTGAATAAAGTCAACATCAAGCTCAATAACCTTCTCAAGCTCCTCCACCTTCTCTATACCTTCGGCAAGTACTTTGATATTGTTTTCGTGCGCAAAAATGATAATATCCTTTACAAAATGCTGTTTCTGCGGATTCTCATGAATACCGGAAAGCAACATACGATCAATTTTTACATAATCAGGCATGTACCGAAGCAAATTAACAATATTGGAATAACCTGTTCCATAATCATCAACCGCTATTTCAACGCCAAGTTTTGAATAATGTTCATTCATCTTTTGGAGCATTTTGTCATTTGCCTCACTCTGTTCCGTAAGTTCAATAACAAAAGTCTCAGGAAACTGAATAAAACGATTTCCGAGCATTGTCGCTTCTTCACGAGGAAGCAATTGTCCCGGTATGCTGTTTATGAATACCTTTTTTCCGGTGAAAGATTCACTGTCATTCTCAACAAAGGAAATAACATTATTCATGGTCGATCTTTCCACATCAAGCAAACGGTTTGTTACCGTTGCATATTTTATTATCTCTAACGGTGAGACATATTTATCAGATGTTGAACGCATCAAAGCCTCATAAGCATATATTTCCCCGGACTTCGCATCTACAATCGGCTGAAAATAATACGTAAGCATATTCTCGTCAAGAATACGCATGACAAGCTCCGCCTGCTTCATTTCATCCTCACTCAGCATCGCTCTGTTTCTCATGCGCTGTTCACTCGCCTTATTACCGTTCTTACGGCTAACCGCCTGATTTACGAGTTTTTCCATTTGCGTAAGATTGTCAACATATGCCGTACAGCTACCGCTATAGATTTGTAGTTTAAATTTGGTAGATGGTTCTTGATTATATTGGTCAATCATCGCAAGAATTCTTCTTCGGACATCATGAATCTGCTTTTGATTTAACTCCTGTGTAAGCTCCGCAATGATGAATTCATCATTCCCAAGTCTGCAACACATTGCACTTTCATCCGCACAAGCATTAATAATCCGGGCCAATTCGTAGATTGTACGATCTCCCTCTTTTCGACCAAATTTAGAATTTATCTCCTCCATTCCTGCTATATCAATTGCAAGAATTGTCGTATAAAGCTTAGATGTTTTTCCACGTTGAACCATAGGAATTGCATGCTTTGTAAACCCTTCATAATTAAACATTCTCGTATGAGGATCTAAAATCTGAAATTCCTCTTCATTGCCACTATTTGCTATGACATGGCGGCGATAGCTTTCAAAACCCGTCAATACACTTCTTATCCAAAGATAAAAATTATTACCATATACCTTCGGTTCATTTCCATAGCTTAACACGGAATAACCAAATGTAATATCATCAAAAAACAGCGGTGAGAAAATGAAGGAACGAGGCTTATCGCTCTCTTCATAAAGTCCCCAATACATATCGCTTGTATTATAGCGGCTTTCAAAATCAATAACATCTGCGCCTTCCCCGGAACGACCACAATTTAGCACAGGTATAACCTGCTTCGTATAACCTCTTTGAAAGTGATCATTTTTTAATCTGTTATCGTCAAGCCAATAATCATTCAAAAACATGTGGAACGCATCAAATTCACGAATCAGATAGGAATATGTCTGAATTGCATCAAGCAAGCTCTTAAAGCTTGTCTGCAATGTAATATCCTCCAAAAGATGAATAAAGCTTGTATAATAATTACGTTCATCCTGTATATTCTTCCACGAATTATATAAATATTGTTTTGTACGAACATCAGACAAATTACAGCCGCAGCTGCTTCCATAGAATAATTCTGTCACTGTTTCATATTCAGGAATATCAAGTCCTTTTATCATATGGTCAATACAAACAGAAGCATATCGGCCAAAATCTTCATTTCCAACAATAACAGATGTGATTGGTTGCGGGCTTGTCTGCGCAGCATATACCGAATCATATCCAACAACTGCAATATCCTGCGGAACATGATATCCTCGATTCACAAGTTCCTCTGTGACACCAAGTGCCATATAATCATTTGCACAGATAATAGCCTGGGGAATATGTTCGAGATTTTCGAGAAAATACTTGGCTGCGGAATGACCGCCTCCATACCAGAAATCACCATAATATATCATATTCTCGTCAACCGGAAGATTATGTTCAGTCATACAGTCAATAAATGCCTTTGTTCGCTGTTTTGTATGAATGTGCCATTCATGTCCGCCAACAAATACGATATCCTTGAAATTATGATCTTCAATCATATGTCGAACCATCATTTTCATTGGTTCATAATGATCCATTCGAATATAAGGAAATTTTGTGCTTTCTTTTTCGATGAATAACACTTTCCCTTTGAAATTACGAATCAATGCCCGTTCGATTTTAATCATAATATCAGAAGCACGGAGCATATCTCCCATCACAACAACCGCATCAAAAGCATCAAAATTAATCAGAGAAAAAATACCAGCTTCTCCGACTGCCTTTAATGCTGATTCAGGTTCCTTTAACAAGGTTGTAAAAACACATACATCATAATCGTTTTCGAATGATTTTTTTAAGAAACCCTCTATAAACTGACTCTGAAAAAATTCCTGTAATTCTGATGTTAGTAACGCAATACGCTTTCTCATTGATTCCTCCGATAAATCATTTATCTGAATCCCCCAAATAAGCATATATCTATATCTTATACTACCACACTATTCTTTATTTCTCAAACAAAACTGAAAATGGGGTTCTGTCAAGGAAACATAGGTATTTTTTTACACGGGATTTTTTTCACGGACGTTTTCTTCACGGTAATGACTCCATTCCCGCGAAGAAAGCTGT
>CALYVE010000224.1 GCA_945492935.1 uncultured Lachnospiraceae bacterium | reverse complement strand
TCCACTGCAGCAATTGTCTTTGCCATCTGCATGAGAGATAAAATACCTTCCTGCATACGTGCCCCGCCGCTTGCAGGAAAAATAATCAGAGGAAGTTGTTTCTTGTCAGCATACTCAATAGCATTCGTAACTTTCTCTCCGACAGCCATTCCCATACTTCCCATAAGGAATTTGCTGCTCATAACTGCTATTACCGCTTCATATCCATCAATTTTACCAACACCCGTATAAACAGCCTCCTCAAGGCCTGTCTTTTTTTGGAGAGCAGAAATCTTCTCCTCGTATTCCGGGTAATCTAAAGGATTCGCAAAAGCAACCTTACACTTCAGCGGACGAAATGAGCCTGCATCAACAATTGACTTCACACGTCTTTCGGCTGAAATAACATAGTGATAACCGCATGCCATACATACATTTAGGTTTTGTTTTACTTCTGCTTTGTTAAATTCCTGTTTACATTTGGGGCAAACTGTTACTGTCTCTTCAATATCCTTTGCCTTGTCTGCTGTCTGTGAGACAGCGGATGTGTTACCCTTAACCGCAATTTCTTTGAGATCGGGTGCCACATCTGTTTTCTTAAAAAATCGATTTAATTGCAACTTCATCTTCTCATTCATCTCCATATAACTTGATATTATATAAAAAGGCATAAATCATTTACTTATAGCATATTTCAGCGAAAAAGTCAAGAAATCATAGCTTTCCGTCATAGTAATGAAGCAGTAATGCAACCACTCGTCTGTAACTTTCAGCCCCGTCCTTTACACCATTCATTTTGAGGCTTCCATTCATAAATCCATCCGAAATATCATGTACAGTTTGTGTTGAAAAGAGCGCATTCTCTTCAATCGAATTCCACGTTTCCTCCTTAAGAAAAATATTATCTTTTATTACTTTTTCATTGACAATCGGTAATTTTCTTGAAAAAGCTTCCTTGAAATCGACACGGGACCAATACTCGTTTTCGACATAGTTAAGAACGCTCAAATATCCGCAATAAATAAAAAAATCATTCTTGCTCTCGATACAGGCACGAAACGAAAGAAAATTAGCCTCGTCCTCGTAAATATATCCATGCAAATGCGCAAATTCATGGCAATATGTATCCGGAAGATTACAGATATACATTTTGTTGTTGTAATTTGCTTCCAACGAAAACGGAAAATAATAGCCTCCGGTATATGCCTGACTAAAAAGGGACGAAAAGGCAAGTGGCTTTATATTCGGATAATAGCCATTTAATTTTGGATAATCATATGAAATATTGTGTAATGCCTGCTTCGCTTCCTGCATAATATTCCCATCATAAACAACGTATCCCTGTTCATCCCGTTCCACACGTTCACTATAATAATTGCATTGCAAAACGATATGATTCCGAACCTTTTCAAGCTCTTCTATCGAGTACTCCTTGTTTGAATTGTCGTTATATAGCGGTGTACAATGATATAATATTGTACAATTCAGCGTCATGATGAGGCAGACAATTGTAAAGACACTCACAAAGATGTTTGAATATTTTTTTGCAAACGTATTATATTTGGGATGTTTACGTAAAAGTATCCAGACAATTGCCATTACGAGAGATGACAACACATACAGGACTGCTAAGATAATCATCCATTCTCCGACAGAAAACGGAACGACCCCCATCAACCTACCATAAATATTCACCCAAACCGGCATAATATATCTCGTATAAAAATCGCAAAACATTGGAAATAGCCATGCAATAATATTTAAAAATGCAATCAAAATCCATAGAATTATTACATTCTTTTTTTTCATCAATTCTGTCTCCCTTCGCCTAAAACGCACACACAATCACCATTTTAGGCAGCTCTTTCGATTGAAAAAAAACACATCTTATGATAGACTGTCTTTTGATACCAAATTATTACAAATGAACGGAGCTTCACACATGATCTTTTTAGTAATCCTGATTTTACTATACAGCATCATATATTTGACGATATTTGTTCTTGCGCACCAGGATGCAAACATGATAAAACCGCTGACCTCTATGACAATTGGCATGATTTTGCTATTAGCAGTCACTGCCATCGTCGCAGTCGCCACCGGCTTTTGGTATTTTTCGATAATAATCCTGGTCGTTATCATCGGACTCTTATCCTTTTATAGTTATTTACGCAAAAATTAGTGCAGGCCTACCGCTTCCTTGGCGAGATGGTCTGCTTCTTCATTTCCTGCTACTCCGGAATGCCCCTTTACCTTTACAAATGCAATTTTAAGCTTTGACGAAATTTGCTGCATAAAATTATGGTAAGCTATCGTTCCCTGCTTATTGCGTTTCCATTCCCCGGTAGCCCACATTTCTATTCCTTTATAATCGTAATAGATTGTAAGCTCTGTCAATCCCAAGTCAAGCGCTTTTTCAACAGCAGCCATCGAACCCAATATCTCTCCTGCAACATTTCGCATGGAGGCCATCTCCGGATCGTTGCCATTTCCCTGTACAACATAACGTTTTCCGTCTGCGACGACAAATCCACCATAGCCATAAACCTCTGTGACCGAATTATACGAGCCATCAACAAATGCATAAGCCCCCCGGGTTCCATCCTCCGGTTGTATAGCAAAAGTATTGTTCTCATCAAAGTCCGGGCAGACATATGCTACCCCTTCCATGTATTCCTTCGCTTCATCAAGATTGGTAAAGCTTTTGTATTTTGCTCCCGGATATCCTTTTACAAGCACTTCACATTGACTCCAACTTGTATAAATCCCGGGTGTTTTACCAACTTGAACCGCATAATATTTTTGCAAAAAAACACCACCTAAACTATAGTTTTCTTATGAAATATTATAAAACACGACCCATTTCATTTCAAGAAAATCTATACAGAAATCACAGATAATACACATAAGGTTCCTTTATGTAATTAAACAATTGCTTTTCTTTTTTAAAATGTGATATTATAGGTTTCGATTGAAAAGGAGTGAAAAAATGGAAGAAAATAAGAATAACAAAACAATCGAAATTTTCCAGAATGCATCCGTTCCAAAGGCAGTAATCAACAATGTTGTGCCATCAATTATCAGTATGATTATGGTACTTGTTTATAATTTAGCAGATACCTTTTTCATAGGTAAAACGAACAATGCATTCATGGTAGCTGCTGTATCGGTCGCTACGCCGGCCTTTTTGATATTCATGGCAATCGGTATGCTGTTTGGTATTGGCGGTACTTCACTGATTTCCCGTATGCTTGGAGAAAAACGCGAGGAACGTGCAAAGCACGCATCATCCTTTTGTTTTTGGACGGGCCTTTGTGTTGGTATCCTATCAATGCTTTTAATGTTTGTCTTTGCAACACCTGTTTGCAGAGCGATTGGTGCAAGCGACGACACTGTCGAATATGCTACCACATACCTTCGTATCGTTTCCCTCGGCATCCCATTTTTGATTTTGAGTAATAGCTTCAGTAATATCA
>CALYVE010000223.1 GCA_945492935.1 uncultured Lachnospiraceae bacterium | reverse complement strand
GTACTTAATGAGTGCGAAGCACGAATTTAGTACTGCTACGCGGAGCAACTAAGCGAAAGCGGTCCCGGAATGGAACCATCACCGTGAAGAAAGCTGGTTATTCCGGAATTCCTGCATGGGGTTCTGTTTTCTTGCGAATAAGCGCTTTATGCGTTCACGTAGCGTAACCGCTTCCGCTTCTTCTCCTTCGTAAACAGGGATAGACTTTGGAACAAACGGCATTGTTGAGAATTCTTCAATAATTGCATCAAATCCCGTTGAATCCTGTGCTGTGGTTTTTAAAAATGTGATTTCCTCCATATGACCAAGATCCAGTTGTTGTCCCTTTTCATCGTAATATATCGCTATCGCCTGCTCCAGACTTCCCGCACTGCAGCTATATTGATCCGTCTGCAGCTTGCCTGTCCCATTGCTACTGTATTCCTCAAGATTCATCACCCAAAACGAAAACGTGTAACAGGACTCTTTGTCTTCCTGCGGAGCATTGTCTTCCTGCGGGACATTGTCTTCCTGCGGAGCATTCAATTGCACAGACATGGATTTCACATAATCGCGTTTTTCAACAGATTTGCTTTCATACGGTTTGCCGCAACCGGAAACAAACAACCCGACAAAACAGATTGTTACAATCGTGGTCACTGCCTTTTTTTTGAGCATTCCTTTATTTAAACATATCGGAATTAGAAGGCTGATTGCCAAATCAAAATATAGCAAATATGCAGTTAGCATGTCTCGTATCCATTCGTTGTACAAACTTGTCAAAACGAGAAATATCAGTCCGCATAAACATAATACAATTACATGTTCTTTTATTTTTTTCTTATGAAAGATACTGATTTCTGCATAGTTTTTTGCATAAAACATATAACCGCTGACAAGTGCAAATACCCCAATAATCCAAAATGCCAAAACTGCATAATCCATTCTCTGTACAAGCCCAAACGGAACCGAAGCAGCCTCCATCACATTCAGTGCCGCCATATTGTTCCTTGCAACCCATTCCTGTCCTAATACTCCAAATATAAATACATATGCAAAGGTCAATGCAAACATGATCCAAATAACTATTTTGCGCACATTAAAGGCGCGATGCTTTTTTGCGTTTACAATTGTATACATCATAAGCTCGATACTTGAAGACAAAACAACAACATAATATGCACATTTTAATATTTCCGATAGCCGAAAGCCCTGATTTTTGATAGCCACTGCATCCAACAGCTCTTGATTAATTGTAATCCAATTAGCATTACTTACAACGAAAACAGAAATAAAAATCAGAGGCATAATCATCCACCAAAACAAAAGCTCCATCAGTCTTCCACGCTTTTCAATATTGCATGCCGCCCCATATCCGCATATAAACACAAACGGAATCGCAATCAATACTTGCGGAATCCTTGGGAGCATATAGTGATGCGCGACCTTTGAAAAAAACCATACAATCATTGCGCAGCGCAAAACATACCGGAAAATATAGAATACGCTAATCGATTTCCTTGAAAATGAGGAGCATCGCATCACCCGTGCAACCATCCCCTCCGGCATCCATTTTGCGTACTGCCACATAATAAATGCATACAACACAAACAAAAAAAGACCAATGACAAACGCAATCGTGTGATATGCTCCGGAATAACGCATAGTCACATATGGTACAACGAGCATAGGAATTGCAATATTCTCAAGCAAACAGATTCGAAAGCACTGCCGTTCTGATATTGTTTTATTACTGATATCCATTTCAAATCTCCCTAATTTACCTTTTTTTGAGACGCGTCCGGCTCTTTTTTTGTGCAAAGGCCGGACGTCTTAGCATTTGCTTAATAGGTGCACGCCATACAAAATCCTTTTTACCGCTATCATCCTCAATCGTACCGGCAACGGCCGGCATCATATATGGAACGCCAAAGCTTGTAAGTCCTGACAGATGAATTGCAATAACGAGCAAGCCTAAAATAAAACCATATAATCCATAAATTGACGACGTGATAATGATAAAAAATTTTAACAGACGAAAGACGGAAGCAAACTCCTCATTTGGTATTGCAAACGATGCAATCGCAGTTAATGCAACAACAATAACAACAATTGTACTAACAATCCCGGCCTCAACTGCCGATTGCCCCACAATAAGTCCTCCTACAACTCCAATTGTATTTCCCAATGGTCCCGGAAGCCGTATCCCTGCTTCCCGAAGTAATTCAAACAAAAATTCCATAATCAGGACTTCCACAACAACCGGAAACGTAACTGCAGACCGTGCAGCTGCGATTGCATACAAAAGCTTGGTCGGAATCATTTCACTGTGATACACTGTGATGGCTATATAAAAACCCGGTAACGAAATCGCAATAAAAGCAGCGACGTATCGAAGAAATCTTGCAAAGGTTCCTACTGCCCATCGATTATAATAATCATCGGAGGCCTGCAACAGCATATTAAAATTGGAAGGTGCAACAATTACTTCCGGTGAATTATCAACCACGATAGCAACCCGTCCTTCCGTAATTCCTGCTGCCACTTTATCAGGTCTTGTTGTTGCCTGAAAAGAAGGAAACGGCGATTTCCAGTTGTCCTCAAGCAAATGTTCCATCATGCCGCTGTCAAATATTGCATCAATTTCATATTGCTGCAGCCTCGATTTCAAATCCTTTACAAGGAAAGGGTCTGCCACATCGGATAAATACATCAATGCATAATCCGTCCTGGAGCGCTGCCCAATACTTCCCTGCTCACATTTTAGCTTTGGATCCCGAATTCTCCTCCGAATAAGTGCTGTACTCTGCCGCAAGCCTTCATTAAAGGTATCTCTAGGCCCACGCAAACCTGCCTCTGTTTCATTTTCGGATATACTCCGAAGCGGAAATTTTTTTGTGGATACAATCAGCGCCTCGTTGTATCCGTCCACAAAAATAGCCGTATCCCCTTTTAGCACAGCAGCAACCGCAAGGTCAAAGCTTCTTTCCGTTTTGATATCGACCGTCTGTGCTTCGCAATATAAAATAGCGTCCCAAATATCCTTTTCCTTTGTTCCGCGCCACTCATATGTCAGCGGCTTTAAAATTGTTTCCTCAACCATGCTGTTATCCGTTAATCCATCCATGTAAACTATATGGATTTTGACCGGATTTTCCGCACGCGATAAAACAAATGTCTTTTGAACTACATCCTGACATCCATCGAAAATCTGTCGTAAAACCTCAATATTTTTCTCCAGAAAGCCTTTTATATCCGGTATCAGCTTGTTCTCATCATCAAATAATATTTCCTTCATCACTACCCCAACGCATCCTCGTTCCTATCCATATTTTGAAATTAGTTTGCCAAAAACGGTGATATTTATGCATTATATGAAGAATTGCTCTGCCGGCAGGGCCCCTCACCGCAAGGACACGGCAACAAGAAAGAGTCTTGCTTGCAAGACTCTCGCGCCGAGCGCGGTTGCTTTTGCA
>CALYVE010000222.1 GCA_945492935.1 uncultured Lachnospiraceae bacterium | reverse complement strand
AGCGTCTTGATACCCTTCGTGAAGAACTCGGCGAATTAAAGGAACAGTCAAAACAACTTATGGCCGTGTGGGAAGGTGAAAAGAAGGGCGTTGAGCACGTGCGTTCCTTACGGGAAGAAATTGAAGCAATTCAGGATCAGATTCAAATTGCACAGCGCAATTATGATCTTGAAAAGGCTGCTGAACTTCAGTATGGACGCCTTCCACAGCTTCAAAAAGAACTTCAGGAGGAAGAGGACAAGGTATCCGAGAAGGAACGAAGTCTTGTTCATGAGATTGTAACGGAAGATGAGATTGCGAAAATTGTATCCAGATGGACGGGTATTCCGGTTGCGAAGCTTACCGAGAGCGAAAGAAACAAAACACTGATGCTTGCAGATGAACTCCACAAACGTGTTATCGGACAGGAGGAAGCAGTTGAACTCGTAAGTGATGCTGTGATACGTTCAAAGGCAGGTATTAAGGATCCAACCAAACCAATCGGTTCGTTTTTGTTCCTTGGACCTACCGGTGTAGGAAAGACAGAACTTGCAAAAACACTTGCAGAGGCCTTATTTGACAATGAGGCAAATATGGTTCGTATCGATATGAGCGAATACATGGAAAAACACAGTGTTGCCAGATTGATTGGAGCTCCTCCCGGATATGTCGGATATGATGAGGGTGGTCAGCTTACGGAGGCTGTTCGAAGAAAACCGTATTCGGTTGTTTTATTTGATGAGATTGAGAAAGCACATCCGGATGTATTTAATGTGTTGCTTCAGGTTCTGGATGATGGACGTATTACGGATTCCAAAGGTAAAACAGTCGATTTCAAAAATACAATTCTCATTATGACCTCCAATATCGGTTCTGAATATTTGCTGGAAGGAATCGATGAGAATGGTAACATTAAGGAAGATTGTGCAAAACAAGTAAATGCAAGTCTAAAAGGACATTTTCGTCCGGAGTTTATTAACCGTTTGGATGAGATTATCATGTTCAAGCCACTCGATAAATCATCGATAAATGGTATTATTGATTTGCTGCTGGCAGATTTAAATAAGAGAATCGCAGACCGTGATTTGACACTTTCACTTACGGAAGCGGCACGTGATCATATAATTGAGGCCGGTTATGATCCGCATTTTGGAGCAAGACCACTGAAGCGTTATTTGCAAAAGAATGTCGAGACATTGGTTGCAAAGAGTATTCTTGGCAATAAGCTGCATATGGGTGACACAATTACACTTGATTATGAAAACGGAACACTTGTCATCCGGTAAATTCATGCATAGGATGTCAAAAGCCTTTGGGTCTCATCTCCATTGCACAAAAAGTCATTCAGATGTTTTATTTGTGCAATCTGCCGGGACAAAATTGAACACGAGGCTTTTGTGACATCCAAATCCAATGCAAAATAAAGCACGCACTTTACAAAATAGTAGAGTGCGTGCTTTTTGAATTATACCGCTTTAATGATTTAATTTTCCGAGAAATTCCTGCATACGCTGGTGGTCCGATGAAAATACTTCATCCGGTGTACCACTAACAGCTACAAGACCTTTGTCCATAAAGATAATACGGTCTGATATTTTGCGAGCGAATTCCATCTCGTGTGTAACAATAACCATAGTCATCTTTGTTTCTGCCAATTGCCTGATGACATTCAATACTTCACCTGTAAGCTCAGGGTCAAGTGCTGAGGTAGGCTCATCGAAAAATAAAACCTTTGGATTCAGGGCAAGTGCACGAGCAATGGCTACACGCTGTTGTTGTCCGCCGGATAACTGACACGGATAATAATCCTCTTTGTCGGATAATCCCATCTGTGCAAGTATTTTGCGTGCTTGTTCCAATACTTCGTGTTTTTTTCGCTTTTGAACCTTAAGCGGAGCATCGATGATGTTTTTCAAAACCGTGTAATGCGGAAACAAATTAAAGTTCTGGAAAACAAGACCAAAGTTCGTTCGTGCCTTCTTAAGGGTAGCATGGGGCGCATATACGGATTTGCCATTAACAGATGTAACAATCGGTTCATCCATATAAGATAACTCTCCATCATCCATTGTTTCAAGTAATGTTGCAATTCGAAGAAGGGTTGATTTACCGGAGCCGGAAGGCCCGATAATGGATACGACCTCCCCCTGTCTTACTTGAAGGGAAATATCATTTAATACATGGAGGTCGCCAAATGATTTTTTTACATGATTCATTTCTAAATAGTACATTTTTGACCTCCTATGAATAATAGTTCATTTTATTCTCGATGCGTTTCATAACAAAAGCAACAAGCAAATTGAATACATAATAAAATACTGCAGCAATCACAAATGGCATGAAGCTTGTCTCACTTGCGGCAATCTGCTTTGCAATGGCAAACATCTCTAGATAAGAAAGTGAGAAAGCAAGAGAAGTATCTTTAACCAGTGTAATAATTTCATTTGTTATTGCAGGTAAAATGATTTTGACTACCTGCGGAAAAACAATGCGGAAAAAGTTCTGCGATTTGGAATAGTTCAGAAGCTGTGATGCTTCGTACTGTCCCTTTGGTATGGCTTCGATACCGGAACGGTATATTTCCGCAAAATAGGCCGCGTAGTTAATGGAGAAACCGACAATAATTGCGGGAAATCTCCAGTCTGCAATCGACCAGCCAAAGAGGTAGTATGGAAAGAAATATACAACCAAAAGCTGCAGCATAAGCGGTGTACCGCGCAATACGGAGATGATAGCACCTGTTATAAAGCGAAGGATGCAATTCTTTGACATACGACCGAAAGCTATAATTAATCCAAGTGGAAGCGAAAACAAAAGTGTCAAAAAGAAAATACTCATTGATTTCAGCATGCCACTTGACAATTGTTCAAGCATTACTTGAAAACTCATGTTATGTACTCCTAATTACTCAAGGCAAGTCATATCAGACAAACCATATTTTTCAGCAAGTTCATCAAATTTACCGTTTTTCTTTAATTCGTGAAGCGCTGCGTTTACTTCATCTCTTAACTCTTTGTTACCAAGCTTAAAACCGATACCGTACTGCTCCGCATTTAAGTGCTCGTCTAAAATAATGAACTCATCACCACCACGAGTCTCAATCTGATACTGTGCAACACCGATGTCCATTGCAATCGCATGGATTGAGCCGGCCTGAAGCTCAACAAAGGCTGTGTTGTAGTCGCCAAACTCCTGAAGAGAACCAAAGCTGTCGCCAAGAGCCTTTTGCGCTTCCTCATCCGTTAATACATCAAGCGCAGCAGAGGCAGACTGAACGCCGACCTTTTTGCCTGCAAGATCACTTAACTTTGTAATACCGGATGACTTGCTTACTACGATAACCTGGCTGTTATCAACATATGGGTCAGACCATTCGTATTCATCCTCACGGCCGTTGATTGTGAAACCATTCCAGATACAGTCAATGGATCCTGAGTTAAGCGCATTGTCTTTGCTTGCCCATTCGATTGGCTGCTTT
>CALYVE010000221.1 GCA_945492935.1 uncultured Lachnospiraceae bacterium | reverse complement strand
TAATCCCTGACCATTCTTCTAAGCAGTCTTCCGTCCGTAGTCGGAATTCTGTTATGTCCGTCAATGTTAAGCGAGGTCAGTGCGCTGATATATATCTTATACTTGCTCTCCTCAGGCAGGGCATAACTCATCTTCCTGTTAAGTCCGTGAATACCCTCAATTACAAGCACATCATCAGGGTTAAGCTTTAAGGTATTGCCCTTATATTCCCTCTTGCCTGTCTTGAAGTTGAAGGTCGGCATGCTTACTTCCTTACCGTCAAGCAAATCAAGCATATCCTTATTAAACTGTTCAACATCCAGAGCCTCCAGGCACTCGAAATTATAATCTCCGTTCTCGTCTCTCGGAGTATTCTCCCTGTCCACGAAATAATTGTCAAGTGCAATCGGATGCGGCACAAGACCGAGTGTTGCAAGCTGGATGCTCAATCTGTAGGACATGGAGGTCTTGCCTGAAGAAGACGGACCGGCAATCATAATAAACTTTACGTCCTTCCTTGACGCAATCTCTGCAGCTATCTCGCCTATCCTTCTCTCCTGAAGTGCCTCCTGGAGCAGAATCATCCTCTCCATATCGCCGTTTACAATCGTATTATTAAGGTCTCCCACGGTATCAATGCTCAGCTGATTACTCCACTTTGTCGACATATCAAGCGCATTGTACAGCTTGTCAAGCGGCTCAAACACATCGATTTTATCAGGTGTACTCTTATCCGGCAGAAGCAGTATAAATCCATCCTGATATGGGAAAACCTCAAAGTACTTAATATATCCCGTACTCGGAGCCATATATCCGTAATAGTAATCGGAATAATCTTCAATACTGTATACATTGACAGTAGAGCTCTGTCTGTATTTGAAGAGCTTAACCTTATCAACCATTCCAAGCTTATCAAATATTCTTACAGCCTCATCAAGCGGATAGCTCTTCTTTACAATCGGAATATCCTTTGCAACGAGATCCCTCATTCTGTCTTCAACCGCAGATGCCAGTTCACTGTCAACCTTATAGTCACCCTTGGCCGATATATAAATACCCTTACCTATTGCAAACTCAACCTTCGCCTTGCCCTTAATCGGGTCACCTATAACATCACTGAGTGCCTTCACAAATATCATTGTTGCACTTCTCTCATAGGTCTTATGTCCGGCCGAGTCCTTAAGCGTAATCATACTGAGCCTGCAATCGCCCTCGACCTTCCGGTGAAGCTCCCTGATTTTACCGTTGGCTACACATAGAATTATTGTCGAATCATAGTCCTTCTGAACATCCTTCGCAATCTGTTCAAAGCTTGTTCCGTATTCGTAATCGTATACCTTACCCAATATTTCAACTTTTGCCATACATCCTCCCTAACAGCTTATCTATATCCCCAATTTCCTCTATTATCCTGCTTTTTGTATCGCCGTCAACGTTTTTTAGAATCTTTTCATATTTTGCCTTTTCCCACATAAGATATTGTGGCAAAAGCGCGTGCCCCTTCTGTATCAGCTTCGGACCATACTTTTTATCATGCCTTGACATTTGCATATAATGTGCTATAATAAAGCCACAAAGCAACAGAAAGGAAGGATACACTATGACAGACAGAGAAGTATTTGCTTTGGAACAGAAGCTCATGAAGGAGATTGAACACAAGAAGTTCTCTTGGCGCAAGGTTGTCGCCCTCTTTGAACTGAGCGCAATCGCTGAGAAGCACTGAACCCTCGGCGACCGAGCCAAAATTTACGCACCCGATTTGATATGCTCCCTTTATGAGAGACAGTGAAAAAATAAAACTGTCATCATGAAGGGAGTATTTGTATGTCCGGAAAAAGAAAAGTTGGTATAGAACAAGTAGTAGAGATAGCAAAACGATGTTCACAAGGAGAATTCAGTATAAACAGCATATCGAGAAAACTCGGCTTGAACTATGAAACAGTTCGTGAATGGGTTCTGCTCTATGAATCGCATGGGACGAGTGCATTTGTGGAAACAGGTAAAAATAATTTGTACAGTGAAGAATTGAAGCTCCAAGCGGTTACGGAATATCTGAGTGGCAAAGGTTCTTTTAAAAAAATCTCCGCAAAATATGGATTAAAATCAGATCGTACTTTAAGATCGTGGATAAAGGTGTATAATAGTGGCAAAGGCTTCGGTCGAAAAATGTCAGGAGGCAGCCGTATGAGCAATGCACGGAAAACCACATTGGAAGAAAGAATCGAAATTGTAAAGTACTGTTTAGAGAGCGGAAACAACTACGGAGAAACCGCCATAAAGTACAATGTCAGCTATCAACAGGTATACACATGGGTCAAAAAATATCTCGAGCTGGGTGAAGCCGGACTGGAAGACAGACGTGGAAAAAGAACTGTCAGTCAAGAACCTCGAACCGTGGAAGAAGAACTTCGCATTGAGAACGCCAAATTGAAGCGAGAACTTTACATAACACAAGTGGAGTGTGACCTGCTAAAAAAACTGGAGGAATTGGAGAGGAGCGATGCCTTTCTCGAATAAGACAACTCCGGGAATATCAGTCCATCCGATATTACAGTCAGAAGTACGCCGTTCCGGTTGACCTGTGCTGTGCCATTCTTCATGTCTCACGGTCGGCATATTACAAATGGTTAAACGGGAAAGCATCATCGAGAACGATTGAAAATGAACGGATTGCAAACCTTGTCGAGAAGATTCACAACGAAAGTCCCGACAAAGGCTATCGCCGTATTCGGGATGATTTAAAACACGACCATCACATAGACATCAGCGACAAACGAACACTGAGAATTTGCCGGATTAAAGGCATCAAGTCCACGATTAAGTATGCAAATCACGGATGCACCAGACAGGCAAGCAATCCACAATTCATTGCCGAAAACATCTTGAATCGTAGATTTTATGCAGATGCACCCAATCAGAAATGGTTGACCGATGTGACAGAATTCAAGTGGTACGAAGGTGAAAATGTTCACAAGGTATACTTGAGCGCCATACTGGATTTATACGATAGAAGAATTGTGTCTTATGTGATTTCAGACAGAAACGACAATCCATTAGTGTTTAACACATTCGACAAAGCAGTGGCAGAGAATCCGAAAGCGATGCCCATATTCCACAGCGACAGAGGTTTTCAATACACGAACCGAACATTCCATGCAAAGTTGGAACGAGCTGGGATGACACAAAGTATGTCCAGAGTAGCGCACTGCATTGATAATGGACCTATGGAAGGATTTTGGGGAATCCTGAAGCGTGAACGGTATTACGGCAAAAAGTTCCAATCAAGAGAAGACCTAACAACCATGATTGAAAACTATATCGAGTATTACAACAATGGTCGTGTGCAGCGGAATCTCGGCACTCTGACACCCATTGAGAAGCATCTGTCCTATTACTTAGCGGCATAAAGAAACCCTCGAAATTTGCATATCGCCTAAGCGCATATGCGAATTCCGAGGGTAGCATGGAACCGCAGTGCCATGAAAAATTTTTATATTATTTCATTGTCCTCTTGACGGGGAGCAGTTCA
>CALYVE010000220.1 GCA_945492935.1 uncultured Lachnospiraceae bacterium | reverse complement strand
ATAATTCGTATTATTTAATTTGTATTTTTATATACCTGCAATTTATTGGCATTTCATTATGTAATTTTTAAGGAGGAATAATTATGTTTTGTGAAGAATGTGGACATGACTTAGATGCCAACGGAATATGTCCGATTTGCGGATACAACGCAAACAAATCTACATCCTCTGCACAACCTGTCGGCGTACAGAACGCACACCCGGGAAACGTCATGCAGAGTGTTCACCAATCAAATATGCAGCAACCTAACACGGCGCAAAACATGCAGCGTCCGAATATACAGCAACCTTACATGCAGCAGCCGAACATGGCGCAAAACATGCAGCAGCCTAATATGCAGCAACCTTACATGCAGCAGCCGAACATGGCACAAAACATGCAACGTCCGAATATGCAGCAACCTTACATGCAGCAGCCAAACATGCAACAGACATATAGCGCTATGCCTCCATATGGAGCAGCACAAAATCCATATGGAGATATGAGACTATCTGCTCCGGCCACAAAAAAGAAAAAAAAGAAATGGCCAATTATCTTAGGCATTTGTGTCGCTGTGATTGCTATTGTTATTGCAATTGTTTTTATTATCAGAAGCAACGGTGATGACAACAACGAAAAAACAACTGAATCAACAAGACGAACAACCGAAGAACGAACAACAGAGGAACCCACAACCGAAACACCACCCCCAACTGCAGAGTCAGGTACACGGACAATTATGGTATACATGGTAGGTTCCAATCTTGAGAGTGATTATTGTTGTGCAACCGAGGATATTAGTGAAATGGTTGCCGCTGAGAATGATCCAAATGTTCAAATCATTCTATACACCGGTGGCGCAAACAAATGGTACACACCCGAAATCTCAAACAACGGTAACACCTATCTTCTGGCAGATGACAATGAATTAACCTGTTTAAAGACAGAGGAATCCAAAAACATGGGAGATTCTGCTACACTCACAAACTTTCTTCAGTACTGTGCAGATAATTACCCTGCCGAGCAATTTAGTTTAATTTTATGGAACCATGGTGGTGGTCCACTCATTGGTTACGGACACGATGAAATCACACAGGATATGCTTTCATTAAAGGAATTGTCTGATGCACTGGCAGCAAGTCCATTCCATGATAACAACAAACTCGAATGGATTGGTTTTGACGCCTGTCTTATGGCAACAATTGAGACAGCAGACTACTTATCTCCATATGCAAAATACATGATAGCTTCACAGGAACCGGAACCCGGCTGGGGATGGGATTATTCCTTTATTAGTGATATTTCAAATGCCCCTACCGGCGCTGAAATCGGTCAAATCATTGTAGATCACTACATCACAACGACAAGCAACAACTTCAACACCAATGCATTTTCATACTGTGATATCACGATGTCAGTTATGGATTTGAGTGAAACAGATAACGTTGAAACAGCACTAAATGATTTGTTCTCACAGGTTTCTCTTGATGAGACAAATTACACGAAGTATTCAAGAATCCGAACAAAAACAAAAGAAATTGCGTCTGACTATCGCGGTGAACAATCCTACGATGTAATTGATTTATACAGCTTTGCTCAAAACCTGGAATCTTTGTACTTATCAGAAGCAGTCAATCTTGAAAATGCACTGAATGATTTAATTGTTTACTCTAATTCAAACGAACCAAATGCAAATGGCGTATCAATTTACCATCCATATAACGCCAAACAGTATTCTGCATATTATGTTCCTATGTATTATCAGCTCGGCTTTGCAGAAGAATATGCAAAATATATTACCGCTTTCTCAAAGCATTTAACCGGCGATATGATTACCTCCGACTGGGATGTCGCCAGCCTGATTCCATATATGACAGGATACAGTCTGAACTTCGCGTTACAATTAAACGATTCCCAGGCAGCCGCCTACCAAAAGGCTTATTATGTAATTTCTCGTGCTGACACAGAACAGGAAGGAAATTACGTCTTTGTTGCCATGAACACGCAAGTTGAAATGGATAATTCCAACACGCTAACCGCCGATTTTAATGGCGATGTCATTTATGTTCAAAACAACACAACAGGACAGTACTACGAAGCAATGTACACCGAACAGGAAACAACAGATGAATATACACGTTACTTATTGACTGCCATTCTGTATAACGATGATATACAGGGCGATGATGCCATGTATGCATATTTCGTATTAGAAACTACAGAAAGCAATCCACAAGGTACAATCATCGGTTGTTACCCATTGATGAATTATGTAAATACGGAAGGTGCCGAGGTCTTTCCTGACCGTTACGAAATCGACATTAACGACTACACGAATATAGCCTTCGGAAGTGTTTCACATGAATTTACTTCGAACGAAGATCTGACAAACTTCAACGAAGCCGACTGGAGCGATGCAACCGTCTGGTACAACACAATGCCAATCTCTGATGGCTTCTCAACAATAATTGGTGGTCTTTATGATAACATACCATACTATGGCATGTTCGTAATTGAAGATACCCAGGGCAACCGTCACTGCTCTAATCTCGTTCAAATCAAATAATAGCTACGTATACTGGGGGTTGTATTTTACAGCCCCTTTTTTATTGCATAGGATGTGTGAAACACTTTCCTATGCAATAAAAAAAGTGCCACATTTTATCGTGTGGCACAAAATTTAATTGTTATATCTTTTGACGAGTTTTTTCCGAATCAGTTTCTGCCTCCCGGTCATACTTCGCTTTCAATTGCTCTAATACGGTATCTGTGCGGACAAGGTCAATATGCGGCATCGGATACACGATATTGTTCGCTTGTAAAAATCGATATGCTATCATGAAGGTTGTCTCATCAAACGCAGTAAAATATGTATCGTTAATTGCTTTGACACAATCATCTACAGAGGCGAATTTTTCCGGATGAATCTGACCAAAGATTGTATCAAAGCTTTCTAATACAATCTTGTGCTGCATCTCAAAGTCTGATGATACACTTTGCACAGGAAAAGCATGCAAATATGCACGAAGCCAACTTGTATCACTCCGATACCATTGTGCAATAGACTGATAATCAAGGTCCATCTCGTAAATTTCACATTCCCAGCAATTTGACATATAGGATGCGTCTACAATGCGTTCAATCTCCTCATCTGTAAGATTCAAGCTATGTTTTTTATTAAATTTTTCGACTATTTTTCTTCGTTTTGGTACTGACTTTGTAAGTCCTGTTATGGTTGTCGAAACACTTTTAACCGGTTCCGGTGCCTGATAATACTTTTGGTAGTAAGCAAAATCATTTTTTTGTTCACGTTTCTTTCCGATACCAAAGCATTTGAGAATACCCCATATAATAAGTGCTGGAATTCCAAACAGCATGGCGAGCACAAAAAGCACAATAAATGAACCAATCAAGGTTGGCGTTGTCGTAGAGAATAAAATACTTATCACAAAAATTATTGGTATTATCTTTGATAAATTCGGCGTAACTGCCCTGTAAATCTTTGGATTTCTCTCGCCCCAAACTTTATACC
>CALYVE010000219.1 GCA_945492935.1 uncultured Lachnospiraceae bacterium | reverse complement strand
TGGATTATATTGCAGGGTAGTTATATGATAAAGGTTTTGAGATTAACAGAGAAGCAGACAAGATTTCACAGTCAGACATTGTAATTATTGAACCGGGAAGCTGTATTGATATTCCCAAATTATTAGGCTGTCTGAAACCGGGCACAAAACTGTTTTTGCCAAAAATCAATCTAACACTTGAAAAGCTATGTTCAAAATGGAAAATACAGGTTTTTGATTATTTTGGCAGTGATTATATCACATATGAAAATGCAAAATTAACGGCGCTCGGTATTGTTCGAATAGCAAAAGGAAAAAATGCAGTTCTTGAAGAGAGTAATTGTCTTTTATGTGGTTTTGGTTTCTGTGGAAAGGAAATCGCAAAACAATTAGTGAACGCACACGCGAATGTCGATGTATTTGTAAGAAGAAAGGACTTGCGTCAACAGATTGAAGAATATGGATGTTCCGGTGTATTAATGTCAGATATAGAAAAGACTTCGTTTGACAAATACAGCTATATTTTTAACACTGTCCCGGCTCTTATATTTACAAGCCATTTGCTTGCAAAGTTTTCAAACAATGTAATAATTTTTGATATTGCATCGTTACCGGGCGGAGTGGATGATGCGTATTGTAATACCCATAATATAGAGGTTGTTCATAGTCTTGGGATTCCGGGAGCATTATACCCTAAGGAAGCGGGAATGTTAGTTGCAAAAGAGATTTATAATATTCTTTATAATGTATCTGATCCAATATGTGATTATAACAAATAATTAGAGGTTAAGAATATGAAATTATCAGAGTGCAAGATTGGGTTTGCCATTACCGGTTCATTTTGTACTTTTGATAAAGTGATTCCACAGATAGATTTTCTAATGAAAGAAGGAGCAGAGATTACTCCTATTTTTTCAACGAATGCTTATAATTTTGATACAAGATTTGCAAATGCAAAGGATTATGTATTAAAAATTATGCAGCTGACAAACAAGCAGCCGATTCATACGATTGTGCAGGCAGAACCAATCGGTCCCCAAAAACTTTTTGATTGTATGGTCATTTCGCCATGTACCGGAAACACAATCGCAAAGCTTGCAAACGGAATTTCGGATACACCCGTATTAATGGCGGCAAAAGCTCATTTACGGAATAATTTGCCACTTGTAATTGCAATATCATCAAATGATGCACTTGGAATTAATTTTCAAAATATTGGGAAACTGATGGTAATGAAACATATTTATTTTGTACCGTTCGGTCAGGACCATTATGAAACAAAACCGAATTCTTTAGTTGCGGATTTAAGCAAACTTCAGTTGACAATAGAAGCCGCACTTGAGGGTAAACAATATGAGCCATTGCTTTATGAAAGTATAAAATAATATTGAGGAGCTGCCACAGTTGTGACAGCTCTTTTTATGCTTTCAGAGTGATAAATTATATTTTCGCATCCAATAATCGATTTGAATCAGATAAGCGATCATCTGCGGACCTGCCATAAGCTGACCGAACCACGGGCGACCATATTCCTTTGGCTCTTTCAGAAAACGGATAACAGCCGGAATATTTAAATAGCTTTTGATTGGTGACGCACTATCATGTAATATTTCCGTTAGCTGATGGACGAGAGTTGCTTCATATAACGGATGATAGGTTTTTGGGTACGGAGATTTTGGACGATTCAATATTTGTTCCGGCAAATATGGACGTGCAGCGGCACGTAACAAAGCTTTTGGTATGTTGTTTTTTGCTTTAATCTGCCAAGGAACATTGTATACATATTCGACAATTCTATGGTCAGCAAACGGTACACGTGCTTCAAGACCATATTGCATCGATGTCCGGTCCATTCTGTCTAATAAGGTCTGCATGAACCAACGGATATTCAGATATGTGATTTTTCTTCGTTTTGCATCTGCACTATTTTCTTGCGGAAGCTGTTGTACTTCACATAATGTTGTTTCGTAAGCGTTCGCAAAATATTGTTCCATGTGCAATGCGGCAGCAAATTCTGCGTTTAACAGACTTTTTCGGAAACTTAAATCTACCATCCAAGGAAATGTATTGGAAATAAGCATTTCCTCTCTGAAAAACCATGGATATCCTCCGAATATTTCGTCTGCACATTCGCCGGTTAATGCCACCTTATATTTTTTTGCTACTTCGCCGCAGAAATACAGAAGAGAAGAATCTACATCTGCCATAGTTGGGAGACATCTTGAATCAACAGATGCTTGCAGCAGATTGGCGAGATTTGTGTAATCACAATACAGATATGTGTGATTTGTATTTAGATACTCCTTCATGATATCGACATAAGGACGATCTTCGCTAGGCTGAAAACTGTTTGATTTAAAGTGTTTATCGTTGTCATAATAGTCAAAGGAAAACGTCGCCAGGGATTCGTTATTTGCCATGTGCTTGCAGCAAAGAGCAGTGACAAGGGAAGAGTCTACACCACCCGATAAAAATGTGCAAATCGGAACATCGGACAGCATCTGCTTTTTTATACTGTCTTCTAATAAATACCTTGTATATTCAATGGTTGTTTCCTCGGTATCGGTATGAGGTCTGCTTTCCAATGTGTAATAACGGTGTTTTGACAAGGCAAATGGACTTATGACTAAATATTCGCCCGGTAAAACCTCTTTTATGCCGGAAAAAACACCAAAGCCGGGTGTTTTTGCAGGACCGATTGTAAAAATCTCATTAAATCCTTTTAAATCCAATCTTGGTTTTATTCGAGGATACTCGAAAAGAGTATCAATTCTTGAAGCAAAAATAAAGGTATTGTCATATTGCGTATAGTATAGGGGCTTTATGCCAAACCGGTCTCTGTATAAAAGAAGAGTCTGTCTTAATTCATCATAAATCGCAATCGCGAAGATACCGTTTAATTTGTTGACAAATGCATCTCCGTAGTGGATATAAGCCATTCCGAGTATCTCTGTATCTGAATTTGTTAAAAAGGTATATCCAAGGGATTGTAAGTCATGCCTGATTGTTTTGTGGTTATAAATTTCTCCATTATAAATAATATAGTAATTGTTGCTTTGATAAGTGATTTTTATCGGTTGTTTTCCTGTTTCCAAATCAATAATTTTTAGCCTTGCATGTGCCAGACAACATTTTTCCATGACAGAGTAGCCGTTTTCGTCCGGACCACGCATATTCATGGAAGAAATCATATGTTCAATGATTCGAAAGCAGTCCTTTGGATGTTCAGAGTAATTTGCTTTTGAATTATAAAAGCCTGCAATTCCACACATTTTATTCTCCAAAAGATATTTGTAATAGTTTATTCGTTTGAAAAGTTTTCTGCCACAGAAGTGCTTGTCTACAATACATTTTAGGCGTACCAATTGAATAAAATAGATAATATATATGAATAAAGAGGCAAATTATGAAAAAAAACAAATCTTTTGTACTTTTCTATCAACATTACCGGTGTCTATATAACAAAAAGCTGGAATATTTTTTCCATCATTTTTATCATTTGCATAATTTTCTTTTATATATTCAAAGTTTGCCATTGCTGGTTTAATA
>CALYVE010000218.1 GCA_945492935.1 uncultured Lachnospiraceae bacterium | reverse complement strand
CAAAGTAAATAATGAAAAGCACAAAAAATTTATTATAGGAGAAGAAAATATGAAACAATTTACAGAACTAATTGAACGAGTAAAGGGAGGAGACGAGCAAGCATTTGAAATTCTGTATCAATACTCGTATAGACAGATTTATTACACCTGTATGAGCTTTTTGAAGAATGAACAGGACGTCTATGATATGATGCAGGAAACCTATATCACAGCACTGACACATATCTCTTCGCTGGAAAATCCGGAATGTTTTATGGCGTGGTTGAGTCAGATTGCAGTTAATAAATGCAAGGACTTTTTAAGGAAGAAACAACCGATACAGTTAGATGAAGAATTGATGACAATGAATGAGGAAGAAGTTGATGAAAATTTTCTTCCGGAAAGCTATGTAGTGAATGAAGAAAAACGAAAAATACTTTTGGATATTATGCAAGAACAACTTTCAGCGGTTCAGTATCAGACAGTTATCTTGTATTATTTTGATGGGTTGAGCATTTCGGAAATTTCGACTTGTATGCAATGTCAGGAAGGAACCGTGAAATATCGCTTAAGTACTGCCAGAGCGAGCATTAAAAAAGGTGTGGAGCAATTCGAGAACCTGTCCGGTCAAAAATTGTATTCCGTCAATGGTATCGCTGTCCTTACTGCTGTATTTTATGAGGAATCAAAAAATCTTATGATACCAAATGTATTGACATCCGTTATGTCT
Organism: uncultured Lachnospiraceae bacterium; assembly: GCA_945492935.1. Taxonomy (GTDB): domain Bacteria; phylum Bacillota; class Clostridia; order Lachnospirales; family Lachnospiraceae; genus Coprococcus_C. The sequence continues at coordinate 2,827 of CALYVE010000218.1, read as the reverse complement.
GCAATCACAGGAGCCGGTACTTCTGTTGCGGGAAGTGCAGTCGGCGCTGCTGTAACAGGAAACACAGCCGGTGCTGCCGTAGCCGGGAAAGCTGTTGCAAAAAAGGGAATTGGAGCATTTTTTAAAACACTTAAGGGAAAACTTGTTGCAGGTGCAGTTGCAACCGCAGTTGTTGCAGGCGGTGTTGTAGGGATTGTTAATTTCACACAGAAAGAGAAGGAAACAAAGCCTTATCAGGATATCAATGTTACGATTGTTGATGATGATTACATGACGGTAACATTAATGAGAATTTACGACAAGGGTTACATACCGGAGGAGTGCAAAAACCTGCATGGCAGCGACCTGGGAAATAACTACTGGAGCTCCAATGACTGCATCATCCAATATGAGGTTGTAAACAAAACGGATACGATTTTATATCTTGATCATCGTTTTATGACAGGAAATAATGAAGCGTTTGATTATGATACAGAACTTGATACAACATGGCGGATGGAACCAAATCAGACGATGGTAAATTATATGAATAATCATGGCGTGGAATCCGTTGTAGATGCCGGAAGAGAGCCAATTGAGTGGGCAAAGGTGGAAGCAATCGTTTATCAGGAGGGCGTATATCCGTATGATTGGAATGTTGTAGACTATGTATTAGAGGATGTTGATTTGCGCGGAAATGGTATGGATGCCAATTATACGAGACCAAAAATGGATGATCGAGAGCAGGTGGTAATTGATAATGATGAAATCAGGGTGACGTTTGTTGGCGCCCAGAACGAACGCTTGCCTATGTTTTATGTTGAAAATAAAAAGGATGAGGATATAAAGGTAGAAATTCAAAGCTCCTATTTTAGCTGGCAATCGATGGATCTTCCAGCCAAAACGACAGGGTATATAACCCGAACATGGTTTATTCAGGATTATGAAGAAAATTATGATGAACTAGAGGCGGCCAAGAAGAATCAAACGCCGATACCATTTACGATTCGGGTGCAGGATTATTCGTTTAACGGTGGAAACTATGTGAATTATAAATCCTACTATAATGAACCGGGCTTCCTTGATGCAGAAGGTGCCGATGATGGTTTGCAGTATAACTTTGATTTGCAGGATAAGCTGGCAGCAACAAGCAGAGACTACCAGGGCGAGTTTGTGTATTTTTTGTTCGGTGAATAATGCAACATTTATAGTTTTTCTCTTAGCATAATACAATTAAAAAAGCATACCTTGTAAAAATCAGTACAGGGTATGCTTTTTTACAAGGGCGCTACTGGTCTGGCACCCTAATAAATCAATTTACATAACAAGTTATACTTGGCTGTTGTTAAGTTGGTTATTGCAGTTATCAGAAGACTTAAGTGGTCAATCGGGCATTTCTATTCCGTTATCCATAAATGAATCTTTTATACAATTAATAATCCAATTATCAACAAAATCTTCAAATGTGGATGGCTCTATACCATTTACATGGTCTCCGTAATAAAAATTCCCTTTACCATCAGTAAGTAATAGTGATCCATCTCCTATATATTCACCTATCGCATAATATCCCACAAATTCATCCGGAACAGTAAGTATTGTTACCTGTTCTAAAGAATAAACGATTGAGCTCTCGCTTTTAAATCCATTTACCAGCATAAGGAAATCTTTGTAGGACTTTGGAAGTGTTGCATCGTTTGCCAATTCCCACTCATTTACCTTTTCGATTTTTATACCTTTTGGAAATTTAAAGGTATCGATTCCGTTCTCTTCAAGAGCTTCTGCCATCAAATAAATTATATCAAATCTGGCTTTCAGAGGATTATTACTTTGAGCGTTTATCTCTGTTTCAATCGTTTTATCTTCTGCTGGTGGCGTAATGTTTTCTTTGACATTAACTTTCTGATTTGTGGCATCCGTACTTGTCATATTATTGCTTGAAGCTTCTTTCACTTGTTTTTCCGAATTATTTGTATATTCAGCTTGTAAGTTGCCGACTAAACGCTGTAAATGTATTTTTTGTTCTTTTAAATCCGAGCCAAAATCATGCTTTGGTATATACATTTCCATGGAAGTCCAACCTAATTGTGTCTTTCCACCAAAAGATAGTTTAATACCGCCAAAAGCCTTCTTTACCATCAGATTTCTCATATCACACAATTTCATTTCATAATATGTATAAAATTTTCCATATAAATCAAATATTGCAACCAACAATCTGTCATTTGTAGTCGTTGTCACAAATGCCTTACATTGAGAGGTGCGATGAACTCCGTGTCCCGGTAAAACAGATATTTTCTTTCCCATCGGCTCATTCATTTCTGCCAGACATTCATCCTTGTTAGTTATCTCACTAAAGCCCAGAATATCTTGAAATACTTTCTTATAGGTTGCAACTTGAAATGGATTTTTACATGTATTCATCTTTAGTTGTCTCCTTTTTTACGTTATGTTGATTCACGATTTGAGTTACAGTCGATATTCACAAGTATGCCGTCCTCTGTTATGGCATTCACGCTTCTAAGATATACATCTGTCGAATATGCAAATAGTGCTGCTGCCTTCTTATCTGTTGCAGCATATCCGTCACAGTAATTATAATTGTCAGTCTTCAAAACTTCTTCAAAGCTGATTTCTGTTGTACGATACACCATTTTTTGCGGGTCGTTCAACTATTACATCTGGTAGTAGCAAACAGTTATATATACAATATGTAGTTATTATTTTTATACTCAAAATTATAACATAATGTGATAGTTGATATCAACTGTTTTTCTTGATAATCAGCTTCAACGGATACCATATAGATATTTTGATATTGCTTCTCGGTAAGACGTAGAAGTCTGAC
>CALYVE010000217.1 GCA_945492935.1 uncultured Lachnospiraceae bacterium | reverse complement strand
AATGAAAACAATAAGAGCCACGCATACAAAATAGAGAACAAAGAAAAAAGATGAATCTTCGGTCTTTGTCTGATTTTGGATGACGTTTATTTTTTCTTTCATCGACGCTATGGTTTCCTGATAGTACGGATTATCCGCCTGCGCCAGCTGCGTAAGCTCATTCAAATCCACAAGAAGCGCTCCGATTACATCCTTCTCTTGTTGATTATCCGCATTCGCCTGTCTGAAATAATACAATCCAAAAACTATGGTTATGATACCAATACAAATGAGGGCAAGAAAAAATATTTTCGTTTTGGCTCTTAATCGTTTTTCCATAATTCGCACATATATCCAACCCCCCAAACCGTCTTTAAGAAGCTTGGTTTTGATGGATTCTCCTCTATTTTTTCTCTTAACCAACGGATATGCACAGCCAACGTTGTCTGCTCCACCTCACAAAATGCACCCCAGACATCATTGATTATTTGCTCCTTTGTCAAAGCAACATCGTGATGTTCCAACATATAAAGAAGCAAATCAAATTCCTTCGGTGAAAGACACAACAACGCATCATTACGTTTCACCGTCCGGCATGCCCGGTCGATTGTTAACATAATATCGGAACCTGCAGCAACCTTTATCTGTCCCATTTGCTTTTTGCTTCCGTACGTTCTTCGTAAAACAGAATTAATACGCGACAATAATTCCTTCAGTGAAAATGGTTTTGCAATGTAATCGTCACCGCCAATATCAAGTCCCTTTACCTTGTCGTCCTCGCTTGTTCTTGCACTCGCAAAAAGAACCGGAACCTGAGATACTCTGCGAAGCTCCTCGCAAAGCTCAAAACCAAGGCCATCCGGCAAATTAATATCAAGCAAAATGACATCCGGCTTGTAATTCGTAAGCTTCTCGTAAGCATCATCTATACTATGTGCCACATTCACTTCATAGCCGTTATCCTCCAGCAAATCCTGAACCAAAAGCACAAGATCCTTGTCGTCATCAATTATCATTACTTTTCTTTTACAATCCATCATACTTTACCTAATCCGAAAATACATGTCGATATGCTTTCGTAAAACAACCTGCAATCAAGAGAATGTTGATTAACAAAATAACAAGCGTGTCAACTCTGATTATTGTAGCACCTTGCCGGTTTAATATCAAATAAAGTTGCTCCGAATAAATGTACTTTGCGACTTTTTCAATCGTATGATTAAACGTTGACAGCATCGGAAGAAACGCACCGACCATCATAATCGGTACAGATAACGAGGTTGCAACCATCTGGTTTTTACAGCCTGCACCTATCGCTGCACCGGCAAACATAGAAATGACATGTCCAATCAGCATAATAACCATAAACCGCAGAAGGTCCATTCCACGATATCCCCCGGCAATTCCGATTACAAGAGAGCCACACATACAGATGCTTATTATATAGATTGCATTTCCGACAAAATATTCAAATGCCTTCACATTATACATCTGAAGTACACGAAGTGTATTTTGTTCCTTTTCCTCCGAAATGATAGCAGACATGGCAGTAAGCGGAGCCATTCCTACATACATGACGGCAAACATATTCGAAAAAAAATGTTCCTGCATATTTGGAATATCCACACATGTTTCCATGATAATTGTCATGCACGGAAACATGAGAAACTGTATGAGAATTGCCGTATTTTTCAGAGTGTCCTTTAATTGCTTCCACAAAATTGAACGTACATGATTCATCATTGATTCAACTTGCCTCCTGTCAATTCCATAAAAATCGTCTCAAGATCAGGTTCTGTCGTATGGATTGTTTCCAACTCGTCATTTTTCAAATAATTCGCTATCGTGTCTGCACTGTCTCTCTCATGTCCAAGCTCAACATCTTCACCATTTTTCAAATGAATCAGAAATCTTCTTTGATGATTATACTTTCTGCAAAGCTCTGACGGATTTCCGTACGCAACAATAATACCCTCATGCAAAAGCGCAACATGATCACACAGCTTTTGTGCTTCATGCATATTATGTGTAGTCAGAAAAATAGTTGTCCCGCGCGCTTTCTCTTCGAGTATCCTTTTATGCAATTCTTCAGTCGTATTCGGATCTAATCCACAGGTCGGCTCGTCCAGAAACAAAATATCCGGCCTTCTAAGAATCGCTCTGGCAAACGATAAACGATTTTTCATTCCCTTCGACAGCTTTGCAACCGGAAGCTTTTTCACCTCAAAAAGCGCAATCTCCTTTAAAATCCGGTTGATACGCTCATCAATTTCATCATTGGAATTTCCATCGAGTTTTGCATAAAACTTAAGGTTATCGTAACAACTCATTCGTTCGTACAGACCAAAATGATCCATCATGATACCGATTTTTTTGTATTCATCACCCGATAACAACGTGCTGTCCACGCCTTGAATGATACTTTTTCCCTCCGAAGGATGTAACTGCCCTGTAATAATATTAATAAGTGTTGTTTTTCCTGCTCCGGACGGTCCTAAAAGACCAAAGATTTCACCTTTTTTAACACTCAAATTAATTTGCTTCAATACTTCTGTTTCTTTGAAGGAATGGGCTCCATTGCAAATTTCAATTGCATTTTGCATTACTTATTCTCCTCCTGTAATCGTTCCAGTGCATCCTGAAGCTCTTTGTTGTCATTTTTTTCTTTCAATACCGAAAGAATAACACCAAATGCTGCATAAACGGAAAAACAAAAAAAGAACATAATCCATGGTAACGCCATGTTAACCGGAAACCAATGAAAAACAGCCGCAAATAATCCGACTGCCACAATCACGCTTACAAACATCACAATCGTTCTTCCTGAAATTGATAATTTTTTTATTATTAAATTCGTAAAGCAAATGAATCGAATCGCACATACAAGGAACGACATACAAAAAAATTGTATTAAAGTTGCAATTGAGACTCCGTCATTTCCGAGTGAAAAAATATCGGAAATTTCCTTTGCCTCGTTACCAAACATTGTGACAAACACACATAAGCTCAAAACCGTAATGCCAAAAATCACAAATACGCTTTCCAAAAAATCAAATACAGTATTTTTTCGAATCATCTATCGCACCCCCAATCTTCTCTTTATTTCTTCTGCATATTGTCGAGATACAAGAACCTGTTCTCCGTTTGAAAGTGTAAGACGCAGTCTTCGTTCTACATCATTTCGAATCGAGCGAATGAACTTCAAATTCAAAAGACACGATTTACTGATTCGAAAGAACCCTAATTGACAAAGCTTTTCTTCCATCTCATACAGCTTAAGCTTTGACTCATATACATCATCCTCTGTATAGACGAATGATTTTCGCTCCACGGATTCGATATATGAAATTCGGCTGACATCCAACAAATATGTCTCCTGATCCTTATGTACGAACATCTGCTCATTCATAATCCGCAAGGTGGCTATCATGTTTTCTACTTCCTCGGTCAACTGTTTGCAGCTTACCTGAATCTCAGTTTCAGAAATGTTTTCATCGATTTTAATTACGATTTTCATTTCGCACCTCCTCATAGATACCAATTTATCATACCGGAAAGAAAAAACAACGGGTAGTGGCGCAAGTTGCCGAATTTGA
>CALYVE010000216.1 GCA_945492935.1 uncultured Lachnospiraceae bacterium | reverse complement strand
AACGAGGGAGGACACTTGAACGCGTTGCTAGTCGAGTATAATTTATCTCCGGATGCAATCTTGCCATATCCATAATAAATCGTCCTTTCCCCATACCGATCTCTATATGAATTGGGTGATCGTTTCCGAATACTTCATGCCACTTCCCCTTATATTCTTCGATTTGTTCTTCTAATATTACATATTTACTAGCTGCAATCGTTTCTCTCGATCCCTTTACATTTCTAAGTCTCATAGCAAATTCCGCCTTCTTTTTGATATGTTTGTATGATACCACCTTATTCTTCCCATTTCCATAAGAAATTTTGTCAAAATGTTGCTTGTGTTTTAACCTGTTTTATAGCATAATTATTTTGTATTCGTATGTTTTCCTATATTTTATAGGATTTTACATATACCATTGAGTCGCAAATGATCTCAATGATTATGCATACTAATTATTAGGGGGCTTACTATGGAGAAACAAGCAATGACATATATTGAATCCATCCGCGTTGCCAACAAAGAAATGTTGGATTATTTTAACGACTCCTTTTTGAACGCTTTGGAGGATATACAAGATCTCAAAACACAGGCATTCGAAATCGACATCAAAATTGACGAGCTCGAAAAAACAAAGGATTTATACGCATTTAAATCCTCTTCCAAAAAAAGCGTGTTCTCTCCATCAGCCAATGACGGTATCGACAATGAACGAGGCAGGATTATTGATACACAGATTCAGGATTTATTAGGAATTAAAGAAACCTTAGGGCTCAAAATCCGAAGCACTGAGCGTTCCTTGGAAAGTCTCAAGAAAAAACTTCAGGTTCTTTCTGACGCTGAGACGGCAATCAAAGAGATTTTTCATAATTATCCTGCACATACCGCAGAAGTCACAAATAAAGAAGACGATTTTGAGTTTATAGAACTCGACCCGACGGTCGACCCGGTTGCACACGGATATAATATTCTTATGCAAACTGCATTTGATAATACATATGTTTCGACCATGCTCGACAAAGACATCAAGGTTGGTATTGATAATTTAACACATAAACTCGAAATGCTCTCTTATCTGTTAGGAACAGATGTTGCAAGAGCAAAACTTACATTACAGGAAATCATTCTTGCATCAACCAAGATTTCCGGCAACGTCACCGACATTTGCGATCATATTAACTGCCATGTAGATTCAACAAAGCCGATATGGAGTTGTCTGGACGAATTTATTATGGAACAGCGGGAGCTTCATCCGGAATGCCTAATCGATGCGGATGTCACTTGCGCAAGCTACGAGACAAGCCTGCATCCTGTTTTTACTATTAATATGATCAAGCTGCTAACAATTTTCTTTGATAACATTTTCAAGCATGCACAGGCGAACAGTGTAAGCCTGAAAATCGAAATCGCAAATGACAATGTCGCCGTCTCTATCAAAGACAACGGAATCGGTATTCCACGCGACTATTTGACAAAAAGTCCTTGGTACAGCAGCTTGCACAAGGCACACGAAATTATTTACCTGCTGTCAGGCTCTCTCCAGATTTCCGGTGACCGTCAGACAGGAACACAAATTACGTTTCATTTCCCTGTAAAGGGTTAACATATCGGAGGTTTATATGAAAAACAAAATAATCGATTTAATTGAACCAAATGTTGAAGGTCTTTCAAGAGAAGATATTGCATCTCTCATCGAAATTCCTCCAAAGCCTGAACTTGGAGATTTTGCATTTCCTTGCTTCCGTCTCGCAAAAACAATGCGCAAAGCCCCACAGGTGATTGCACAGGATATTTGTGATGCCATTGGTTCTGTAGATTTTCTTGAAGAAATTAAGGTTCAGGGTGCATACTTAAACTTCTATATTAATAAGGATATATTTGTTAAGTCCATGGTAGAGTCTGCAAAAGCCGAGAATTTTGGCGGTTCCGATATCGGTGACGGTCAGACGATTTGTATTGACTACTCTTCTCCGAACGTTGCCAAAAATTTCCATGTCGGACATCTGCGTACGACGATTATCGGTAATTCGCTTTACAAAATTTACTCAAAGCTTGGATATAATGTCGTTCGTATTAATCACCTCGGCGACTGGGGAACACAATTCGGTAAATTAATCGTTGCGTACAAAGCCTGGGGCAACGAAGATGCAGTCAAAAAAGACGGTGTTGCTGAGCTTATGCGTCTTTATGTTCGTTTCCATGATGAGGCCGAAAAAAATCCGGAATTAAATGATGAGGCTCGTGCCTGGTTCACAAAGATGGAACATGGCGATGAAGAAGCCCTAAAGATTTGGCAATGGTTTAAAGACATCAGCCTTATCGAGTACAAACGTACTTATGAATTACTTGGTGTAGATTTTGACTATTATCTTGGCGAAAGCTTTTACCGTGACAAAACAGAGGATGTTGTTACACGTCTTACAAACGCTAATCTTTTGTCCGAAAGCGAAGGTGCAAAGATTGTTAATCTAGAGGATTATGATATGGCTCCTTGTTTAATCTTAAAGAACGATGGCAGCTCCATTTATGCGACCCGTGATCTTGCAGCCATCTTCTATCGTAAGGAGACCTACAAGTTTTCAAAATGTTTATATGTAACCGGACAGGAGCAAAAGCTCCATTTTGCGCAGGTTTTCAAGGTTGTAGAATTACTCGGAAATGATTGGGCAAGGGATCAGCTTGTTCACATCCCATATGGTCTTGTCAGTTTAGAGGGTGCGAAGCTCTCTACCAGAAGCGGAAATGTCATTTATGCTGAAGATATTTTATTAGAAGCGATTACAAAGATTCGTGCAATCATCGAAGAAAAGAATCCGAATATTCCCGACAAAGATGAAACAGCGAAGAAAATTGGTGTTGGTGCCGTAATCTTTAATGATCTCTACAATCAGAGAATCAAAGATGTTTCCTTCAAATGGGAGAAACTTCTGAATTTTGATGGTGAAACAGGACCATATGTTCAATACACATATGCACGTTGTGCAAGTATTTTGCGAAAGGTTGAAGATTTTGCTCCGGACGCCGCAATCGATTATTCACAGATTACGGATCCGGAAGCGATCGACTTATTAAAAGAAATTTCAAGATTCCCTAAAGTTGTTATTGATGCAGCCGAAAAATATGAGCCATCTGTCGTTGCACGTTTTGCAGTCGATGTTGCCCAGTCATTCAACAAATTTTACAATGCTTGCCGCATCAATGTCGAAGATAAAACCACACGTAATGCACGTGTAATGCTTGTTCATCTTACAAAAAAGACAATCAAGGATGCTTTAGCGCTTCTTGGAATCGATTGTCCGGAACAGATGTAATTATTTATTCACTATTTTGTATTACTTATCCACAAAACCGTAGAATCATTCATTTGAATATTCTACGGTTTTCTTTTTCCTTGATTATTTATTTATATTGTGGCCTGATATTTCCTAATACAATATATAGTATTTTTATGCTTGTTGATAACTACCGCTTCGGAACCACGCAAATACGTGCCTTTAAAAGTTATTCACAAAGTTATCCACAATTTTTGATATCCCCTTACATAGTTATTCACAATTGTTAATTGCTTTGTTGACAAGTAAATTGTTTCACGTGAAACAATA
>CALYVE010000215.1 GCA_945492935.1 uncultured Lachnospiraceae bacterium | reverse complement strand
ATACCAAGTACAAGACAAAAGGAAAGCCATTTTTGATTTTTAATTTTTTGTAAATTCAGTTTAATCATTTATCTCTTCCTCTAATCCTTTCTGTCCTGCTAATACATCGCCGCGTTTCAAGCCCCATGTTACACAAAGAATATCAGAATCCAATGAAGGTTCGGAAAATAGACTAACATATTGTTTTACGAGCATTCCATCAACGAGTTTCCAAACATAATAAGATGTTTCTTCCTCGATAACTTCTTTGTAGACATCGTTTCGATTGACAATCACTACATCCTTCAATCTACACTGAATATATTCTGCTTCCATATCAGAAATCTTATCCGCAATACTATCATCACTCAATTCTACAAAATATTGGTTTCCATTCGGATCCGGTGTCGTGGAAGTTATATATACATGACCATCCACAATTTTTGTGTAATACTCCGGCTGGAATCCTGATCCGCCCAAAATGGTTGCCGTGTATTCTTTACCGTTATCCTTATCATAAAATGTAATCTCTTGTCCCAATGTACGATTATTGAACGTATTTGTCACAATTCTCTCTTCAATCGGCATTTTGATATCAAACAAACGATCGCCGATCTTAACATTTTTACCGGTATGAACCCGGACATCCGAAATAACACCATCCTTTTCGGCATAGACACTGATTACACCGGCACCATTATTGTTTTTGCTTGCTTTCTGATATGCTTTTTGCATATTCGAAAGCTGATACTCATAATTAATCGTTGCAATCTGCTTCTGACAGGAAAGCTGGGTAACCTGCAAAGCTAATTCCTGTCTTAAGTAAGGGTCTGCCGGCCCTTCTTCAACGGATTCGATTTCTTCTTTTGTCTCACCGGTTATTTTCTCTGCATCTGTGGCGGTTGCCATATCCTGCATTGCAGCTTCCGCCAGTGCGGATGCATCGATGGCATCAATTTGTAATTGTATTTCAGAGATTGCCTCATCAAGTGCAGTAATCTGACTCTTATATGCTTCTGTCAATTGCGACATGTCATTTGACATTTGTGTTAATTTTGCACTTCCGCTATTTGTATTAATCGTGCAAATCAAATCACCCTTCGAAACCGTACTTCCTTCTCCGGCAACCATTTCGTCCAAAATTCCCTCAAATTCTGAGTAACATACCTTGCTTTCTGTTGTGACCTTCTTTTTGTTACGTACATCAACCTTTACAACATAATCATCAATGGTAACCTCATGTGGTTCATAGTCCTCCGGTGAAGCGGACAAGGACGAAAAATATACAAGTTCTCCTTCCTCAAGTCCGGAAAGAATTTCTGCATTGTAATCATCGCGTTTTCCGACTTCGACGCGCCGAACTTCTTTTTTGCCATCGGCCAAAACATAAACGAAATAACCCTGGCTGTCCTTTTCCAAGGAATCTATTCCGACAGATAAGACATTTTCTTTTACATCTACTGCCATCGTAATAAGAAGATTTGTACCAAGGCCCGGCATTTTTGACTCATCAACAAACTTATATCGAACCTTCGGATACATCCCTTTGTTCTCTGCTACAGCAAGCTCCTCATCCAAATACGGATATTCAACCAAATCATAACGAACGCCATCGATTACCGTGTAAAGTGCTGTATAATTTGGAAATGCTCTGCGATCGGATGGATTTTCTGTAAAATACTCCGACTCTACATACAAATCATCCGGATCCGCGATAATAACGACTGCATCAGATACCGAAACCGCATTCGTCTCTTTTATATTCTTTACGTATGTAACATAACCCGACTTTGTTGCAACAAGATTACCATCGGATGTAATCTTATTTTGTTCCGCAATTTTCTTATTAATAGAAGAAACATTAAAATCATGAAGCTTAACATCATACCGGTTATTCTCTTCAAGAATTTCCAACTGTTTTTTTAATTCTGCTGAGGATAAACCGGTTTCCTCAGCTCCCATAATTTTGTATTCTAATTCCGAATGCTGTGCCTCATACAGCTCCTGTTTGGCGGCAAATGCTGCATTTTCATTTGCAAGTGCTGCATTATATCCGCGAAGCACATCCATAGCATCCTCGAGATCAGCCGTTGCAAGCACCTGTCCGGCCTCAACGTAGTCTCCAACCTTTACGGCAATATTCTCAATCCTTGCGGATGATGTCCAAAAATAACTCTCCTGCTTAGCAACAACTTTTGCCAAAAACAAATTTCCGTTATTTGCTCCCATCTTTATCGTTCCGACATCGGTACGCTCTACCGGTCGATAAGATTCATTTGTAACCTTAGGTTCTAGGAGCTCCGGTGCCTCCAGTTTGCTATTCTTTCCGCAGGAAGAAAGCGTCATTGCAATGAATAATCCATAGGCTATCAGTTTCATTTTATTTTTTCTCATTGCGTAACCACCCACTCTCCTTCAGATACGCCGGACAAGATAATCGTATATGTTCCGACTTCATCACCACATTCAACCTCCTTAATGCTTAAAAAACCATCCGCATCCACAATATAAATATAGAATTTTTCATTAAATTCATAAATGCAGGAGGTTGGTATGTATAATGCATTTTTTATCTGCGGCTTATTAAATGTAATTACCATCGTCTCTCTCGAGCCGACATCAACACCTTCAGCCGCTACAAAGCTTAATTTCTTCTTTATTCTGCCGTCTGCTTCTGTTCCGACTTCCTCAACAGACTGCAAAATCAAATCAAAGGAGGCAGCACCGTAAACACCAACATAGCGTTCTCCCTCAATAAAGTTAAAGTCTTCACTCGTTGTCGCCGAAAAGCAATCATTTCCATAAACAACCGTAATCAAATTATTATTTGTACTGACTGTACTGTATTCCAGACCATTTGCAACACTTTGAACGGTTCCATCCGCTTCTGCAATCACACTGTAGGATTTTTGCTTTGCCTGTAATTCCTGAATATAAAGGCTGCAAACGGCAATACTGTCCTGTAGATTTTCTATATCGGTTTCGTAATCGGTCTCACTGTCTATCTCAGACAGCTTTGTATAATGCTCCAGCAAAAGCTGCTGCTCGCCTAACTGTTCCTGATATGCAGCGATTTCTTCATCAAGCTCACTTGATTTGAAGGTAATCAGCTCATCTCCTTCTTTGACGTGATCTCCGACAGCCACATTAACCTTATCGACTTCCATGTCGTCATATACCGGCATGTAGCTTCTTCTTAAAAATGTCTCAGCCTTAACCTCAACTTTAATCTGCGGTGTCAAATCACCCTTTTCAACCTGAACGACATCATGTTCAAGCTTCTCATAATTTTCTACACTGACATGAGCTTTTTCGACTTCTTTTTTTTGTCCGCATCCGGTTAGTGCAACCACTGCCAACAAAAGAACCGGCATCAATTTCTTTCTTGTCATTTTGCTTCTCCTATCATTTATTAGCATTCTCCCAAGCTATCACATTTTTCCTATGCCATTATATCATTTAACTGTGAGTTATACATCAACCAACATAGTAATTTTATCAAAAATGTGATAGATAAAAACTGACTCTTTCCTATCCAGGTATCATACTAATTTACAATTGCATAATTTTTGTATCAAAGAATTATTTTTTTGATACAAATAATTATACAAAAAAAAACAAATAT
>CALYVE010000214.1 GCA_945492935.1 uncultured Lachnospiraceae bacterium | reverse complement strand
CATATTGCCAATTGCACCTGAGATCAGAACGATTAAACAAATACGAAACAATCTGAATTTTGGATAATTTAAAATGTTTTGATAGACATAAAAGCATAATCCGACAATCAAAAAAGTCATAATCAAAAACAGGATTATTTTACCTTCGAGCATGCCCCAGGCAATTCCACGATTTTGAACATATGTAATTGTAAATACTCCTTTTATTACGTCTATGGATTCCTGTACAGCCAACTTACCAACGATTATTGTTTTGGTAAGCTGATCCAGTGCAGTTAAAAGTGCAATGATTAGAATCGGAATAAAATAAATCTTGATTTTTTTTTGTTCTGTATTACTCATTATAGTTTGCAAAATATTCGTACATAGCCTGTCTCATATCGTCATCGGAAACATTCATGTCTATATATGCTTCTCCAATCTTTTTTAATAAAATAAATTTAATTGTATTGCCGACAGCTTTTTTATCGTTGTGTGTATATGCAATTACCTTATCAATATCCATAGATTCCGGTAAGGTAAAATGTCCATATTTTCGGATACCGTCAATAATAACATTTTTTTCCAGAATTGATATTTTTCCTTTGTTATAAGAAATTATCGTTGCAAGAACACATCCAACCAATATGCATTCGCCATGCATGAATTGAAAATCCATATATTTTTCAATAGCATGTCCAAGTGTATGTCCAAAATTCAGTAATGCTCTCTCGCCCTGCTCCGTCGGATCATTTTCAACAACGTTTTTCTTAATGATATTACTTGTACGGACCATTTCGTAAAGAACATCAATTTGCCGGCTGTTAATCGCTTTTTCATTGTCAGAAAGCCATTTGAAATAGTCTGAATCCTTAATTAGTCCGTGCTTTACAATCTCACCCATGCCAGACACAAATTGACGATCCGCTAATGTCAATATGGCTGATAGATTAATATATACAAGCTTTGGCATATGAAAAGCACCAACCATATTCTTGTATGAGTCGAAATCTACGCCTGTTTTTCCGCCAATGCTTGAATCTACCTGGGAAAGCAGACTTGTAGGTACTTGTACGAAATCGATTCCTCGCAAATACGTAGCAGCGGTAAAGCCGGTCAAATCACCAACAACACCGCCCCCAAGAGCTACTAATACGTCTTTTCGATCAAATTTTTCTTGTATAAGCTTCTCATATAAATCACGTACAACATCTAAATTCTTACTTGCCTCACCTTCCGGAAACGTAAATGCTGTAACAGATGCAAATTTGTCTTTGACAGATAATAATATAGCATCCAAATACAAGGATGCTACATTTGTTTCTGTTACTATGCATATTTTACGATTACTATATCCAAGATCAATTAATAAATCCGGTAATTCGTCAAAAGAATCAGAGTATACGATATTATAAATCGGCTTGTTATCACGATGTACAACTAAGTCCTTCATAATATATTATCTCCTTATGATTAATTATTCGGTGTAGGTCTTCTATAACCATTATTTTTACCATTGTTAACTTTAAGAGAACTTGTATCAATGCTCTTCGGATCAGCGGTACGTCCGTCAAATGGATTGTAACGACCGTTTTGCTCCTTTGGATTAAATGGATCTACGAAGTTTTCATTAGCACCAAGTCCGGATGTATAAACAGCACTGGTACTAAGTTTATCATCCACACTACCAAATTCACCCATTGCAGCATGTCCGGAAAGTGGTGATTCATCACGCATCTGTGGGTCTCCTTCAAATGAACCAAAGCTTGCATCATTCGCTGAGCCGGAAGAATTTGCAGGTGCACAACCTAAAAGAGGCAATGCCTTCTCATCGATATATGCATCGACATCAAAATCATTCTCCTGAAGCATAAGAAACTGTCGTTTCATCAATGTAGAGAAATTTGATTTGTATGCAGCATACTGCGTACGCAACATAGCAACTTCCTGTTGGATTTCCTCTAAGCGAAGCTCAGCATCTGACAAAATAGACTTTGCTTTGTTCTTTGCATCTTTCTCAATTGTTTTTGCTTCTTTACTCGCTTTCGTCTTAGAATCCTCTAAGTCCTTTTCAGCAATCATGATAGATTTCTCAAGAGCTGACTTCTTGGATTTGTATAACTGTAATTCATCAGCAAGAACAGCTACCTTTTCCATGAGCTCTGCATTTGAGCGATATAATTGCTCATAATTGTCTGAAACAGATTTAAAAAATCCATTTACATCCTTTTTGTCATATCCGATTCCTCTTCGGAATTTTTTCTGTTGAATGTCAATTGGCGTAAGCATACCCCATATCCCCCTTGTGTTGAATGCTATTAGAATCTGCCGAGTTGAGGAGAAACTGTTGATTCATTCAATATCTCTTCACGTAAGTCCCCTGACACCTCAATTGTGTTAGGAGCAGCAATAAAAATATTAGCAGAAATGGCCTGCAAAGTACCATCAATCGCGTAACAAGCTCCACCGATAAAATCGATAATTCTCTGGGCAGGTGCAAGTTCAACACCTTCCATATTTACCACAATTGTCTTTCCTTGTTTTAAGCAATCAGCAACGGTTTGTGCTTCGCTGATTTCCTGTGGTCTGATTACATACACTTCACTCTTACCTCTATAATTCTCTGAACGTTGTGGTCTGCTGTTGAAATCTACAACTCTGCCACCTTGTGATGATGGTTGCCTGGTTGCACTGCTGTAAGAACTTTGTGCTTGTCTAGGCTGCGAATAGCTGCTTGCAGACATTTCAGGTCTCTGACTCTGACGGCTTCTGCTTCTGCGTGAAACATAATCATCATCGTCGTCATCATCATCGTCATCGTCAAACAAGTCATCATCGAACTCATCATCATCGTCTAAGTCTTTCATCTTAAAAAAATCCAAAAAGCTTTTCTTTCCTGTTTGCTTTGCCATAAGTAATCTCCTTGTTATAGATTATAATTACGAGCTCCGAATATACCGGTTCCAACGCGTACAATCGTAGCGCCTTCTTCAATGGCAACCTCATAATCATTTGTCATTCCCATCGAGAGAACATTCATATTAACATTATCAATGTTTTTTGATTTTATGTCAAGTGACAATTGGTGCAAATTTCTAAAATGTACCCTGTTTTTTTCGGGATTTTCCACAAAAGGAGCAATTGTCATAAGTCCTTCAATCTGAATATGTTCAAAATTCTTAATTTCATCGATTAAATCGTAAATATCTTCTTCTGAAATTCCAAATTTAGTATCTTCCTTTGCAATATTTACCTGAATGAGGATTTTGGCAATAACACCCTTTTTAGCAGCTTCTTTCTCAATCTCTTTTGCAAGATGTACTGAATCAACGGAATGAATCAAACAAGCCTTATCGACAATATATTTTACTTTATTTGTCTGCAAATGACCGATTAAATGCCAATTAACGGAAGTAGAAACATTTTCATATTTATCAACAAGTTCCTGAACCTTATTTTCACCGAAATCCTGTTGATTACATTTGATTAGTTCTTCAACATCGGATAATGGTTTTGTCTTACTTACAGCTACAAGTAAAACATCTTCCGGATTACGATTTGCACGCTCACATGCCGCAGCAATTTTTGCCTGTACATTTCTTAAATTTTGTTCTAACATACATTTCCC
>CALYVE010000213.1 GCA_945492935.1 uncultured Lachnospiraceae bacterium | reverse complement strand
AGTATTCTGTTAATTATTATGGCGATATCGGATATACACCGGAAACAATTCTTTCTGATACCGGTGCATCAAGCCTTGCAGAAGCATTTGGTTTGGAAGAGATGCTTCGTGAAAATGGAATTTACCCATATGCACCGGACGAAATGGTCGTAACAGCAGTTTACTCAAAGGGCGAGTTGTTAAAGTCCGCAGGCTTGAACACTTTACTCGGTATGGGTACTGTATTTGTCGTATTGATTTTCATTTCGTTCATTATTTCGTTGTTCAAGTATCTTCCGGCATTGTTTGCTAAAAAAGCAAAGATGCCTGAGGCAAAGCCGGAACAAAAAGCGGCTGTCGAAAACAAACCGGCTGCAAAGAGTGAGGATCTTATGAATGATAAAGAACTCGTTGCAGTTATTACAGCAGCGATTTATGCGGCATCAGCAGATGCAGTTACCGGAGCGGTAAGCAAAGATAAATTAGTTGTTCGCTCCATTCGTAGAGCTAGATAATATTGATTATGCAACCTTATTATGGTTGCCATTATAGGAGGAAATATACTATGAAGAATTATAGAATTACCGTTAACGGTACAGCATATGACGTAGCAGTAGAAGAAATTGGTGCAGGCGCAGCACCTGCAGTTGCAGCACCTGTAGCTGCAGCACCAGCCCCTACAGCACCGGCAGCACCTGCCGCAGCAGGTGGAGTTGTTGTTCAGGCTCCAATGCCTGGTAAGATTTTAAGTGTAAAGGCAAGCGTCGGTACAGCGGTTAAGAAGGGTGATGTTATTCTTCTTCTTGAGGCTATGAAGATGGAAAACGAAGTAGTTGCACCTGAAGATGGTACAATCGCAAGCATTAACGTTTCAGCTGGTGACACAGTTGAAGCCGGTGATACTCTTGCAACATTAAACTAATTTGATTTGATTGTATCATTAAACAGGAGGTAACAATTCGATGAGTAGTTTTGGAGACGTTTTAAATAATTTAGCGCTTCAAACCGGTTTCGCAACATTAACGTGGAAACATTACATCATGATTGGTGTAGCTTGCTTTTTCATGTATCTTGCGATTGTCAAAGGTTTTGAGCCATTGCTTTTAGTTCCAATCTCATTCGGTATGTTCCTGGTTAATATGTTCCCGGATATTATCGCTGAGGGCGGATTATTACATTATTTCTATTTACTTGATGAGTGGAGTATTTTACCATCTCTTATTTTCCTGGGAGTTGGTGCGATGACTGATTTTGGACCACTGATTGCCAATCCAAAAAGCTTTGTTCTTGGTGCGGCAGCACAGTTTGGTATTTACGCAGCTTATTTCCTTGCGTTCGTTATGGGATTCAATGGCAAAGAAGCAGCAGCGATTTCAATTATCGGTGGTGCGGATGGACCGACATCTATTTTCCTTGCCGGTAAGCTTGGAATGGGTGGAACATTAATGGGACCGATTGCTGTAGCAGCATATTCTTATATGGCTCTTGTTCCTGTTATTCAGCCACCTATTATGAAGTTACTTACCACAAAAAAGGAAAGAAAAATCAAGATGAGTCAGCTTCGACCTGTAACAAAGCTTGAGAAGATTTTGTTCCCAATTATTGTTACACTTGTTGTAGTATTGATTCTTCCTACAACCGCTCCTCTTGTTGGTATGTTGATGCTTGGTAACTTATTCAGAGAGTGTGGAGTGGTTAAGCAGTTAACAGAAACAGCATCAAATGCATTGATGTATATTGTTGTAATCTTACTTGGTACTTCAGTCGGTGCTACAACGAGTGCTGAAGCCTTCTTAAAGATTAGTACACTTAAAATTGTTGCACTTGGCTTGATTGCTTTTGCCTTTGGTACGGCAATGGGTGTTATATTTGGTAAGATAATGTGTAAAGCAACGCATGGTAAGGTGAATCCTTTGATTGGTTCAGCTGGTGTTTCTGCCGTTCCTATGGCAGCCAGAGTATCACAGAAGGTCGGTGCGGAAGCAGATCCGACAAACTTCCTTCTTATGAATGCGATGGGACCAAATGTTGCCGGTGTTATCGGTACAGCGGTTGCTGCCGGTACATTCCTTGCTATATTCGGTGTATAGTTAGATTCAGTATAAATGGAGGAAATAAATATGTCAGATGTAAAAAGACCGGTTAAGATTACCGAAACTGTATTACGTGACGCGCATCAGTCTTTGATTGCTACCAGAATGACAACAGAGCAGATGCTGCCGATTATTGATAAAATGGATAAAGTTGGTTATCATTCAGTAGAATGCTGGGGTGGCGCAACATTTGATGCTTGCCTTCGTTTCTTGAAGGAGGATCCATGGGAGAGACTTCGCAAGCTTCGTGATGGTTTCAAGAATACAAAATTACAGATGTTGTTCCGAGGACAGAATATTCTTGGTTATAGCCCATATTCAGATGATGTAGTTGAGTATTTCGTACAGAAGTCGATTGCAAATGGTATTGATATTATTCGTATTTTCGACTGCTTAAATGATATTCGTAATCTTGAGTGTGCTGTTAAAGCTGCAAACAAAGAAAAGGGTCATGCACAGGTTGCTCTTTCTTACACATTAGGTGATGCTTACACAATGGATTATTGGAAGAATATTGCAAAGAACATTGAAGAGATGGGTGCAGATTCTATTTGTATTAAGGATATGGCAGGTTTGCTTGTTCCAAATGCAGCTTCTGAGCTTGTAGAGGCCTTAAAGGCAGGAACAAAGCTTCCGATTCAGCTTCATACACATTACACATCCGGTGTTGCTTCCATGACATACATGAAAGCTGTTGAGGCTGGTTGTGATATTATTGATACAGCGATGTCTCCACTTGCTATGGGAACATCACAGCCTGCAACTGAAGTTATGGCGAAGGCATTTGAAGGTTCAGAGTATGACCCTGGTTTCGATCAGAATCTTCTTGCTGAGATTGCTGATTACTTCCGTCCGCTTCGTGAGCAGTGGTTAGATTCGGGCTTACTTAGTCCGAAGGTAATGGGAGTAAATATTAAGACTTTGTTATATCAGGTACCGGGCGGTATGCTTTCAAACATGGTATCTCAGCTTAAGGAAATGAAGGCTGAAGACAAATATGACGAAGTTTTAGAGGAAATCCCACGTGTTCGTAAGGACTTTGGTGAAATTCCGCTTGTTACACCTTCATCACAGATTGTTGGTACACAGGCCGTACTTAACGTTGTAATGGGTGAACGTTATAAGACACTTACAAAGGAATCTAAGGATCTTCTTGTTGGTAAGTATGGTAAGACAACACTTCCGGTTAATGCAGAAGTTCAAAAGAAGGCACTTGACAGTCTTGGTATGAAAGAGCCTATCACATATCGTCCGGCAGACGATTTAGAACCGTCATTAGAGAAGTTTGAGAAGGAAATGGCACAATACAAGCAGCAGAATGAGGATGTGCTTTCATATGCATTATTCCCACAGGTTGCAACGGAGTTCTTTAAGTACAGAGATGCACAGAATACAGGTATTGATGCAAGTCTTGCAGATTCAGAGAACAAAGTATATCCGGTTTAAATACTTTCATAAGAGCCAAGTAAGTAAATAATTACCTGGTTGCGAAAGCAATAAGGGGCTGTCCTAACAGATAGCCCCTTATATATTATTATACATTGTGAGGTCTGTCATGAAAAAGGTCGC
>CALYVE010000212.1 GCA_945492935.1 uncultured Lachnospiraceae bacterium | reverse complement strand
AAAATCGAAATGCATACTTTTTGTATCATAAATTCGCATTTTCGTAATAAAATTCGCTCTTTTTACGCAATATCTTTATTGACAAAACAGAAACAAATGTTACAATGATATTCGTGAGAAGTTGGTTTTATAATTCTCTTAAATCAAAATTTTAGAAATGAGGTAAAGGAACATGGCAACAATCGATTTAACTAAGTATGGTATTACCGGCACTACTGAGATCGTGTACAATCCTTCTTTCGAATTATTATTCGAGGAAGAGACTAAGGCTTCAAACGAGGGTTATGAAGTTGGTCAGAACACAGAATTAGATACAGTTAATGTTATGACAGGTGTATTTACAGGACGTTCTCCTAAAGACAAATACATTGTTATGGATGAGAATTCAAAGGATACTGTTTGGTGGAATTCAAAGGATTACCCTAACGATAACCACCCAATGTCAGAGGCAACATGGGAAGTTGTTAAGAACCTTGCAAAGGAAGAGCTTTCAAATAAGAAGCTTTTCGTAGTAGATGCTTTCTGTGGCGCAAATGCTGATACACGTATGTCTGTTCGTTTCATCGTTGAGGTTGCTTGGCAGGCTCACTTTGTAAAGAACATGTTCATCATTCCAACAGAGGAAGAGCTCGCAACATTCGAGCCTGATTTCGTAGTATACAATGCTTCTAAGAAGAAGGTTGACAACTATGCTGAGCTTGGTCTTAATTCAGAGACATGTGTTGCTTTCAACATCACTTCAAGAGAGCAGGTTATTCTTAATACATGGTACGGCGGTGAGATGAAGAAGGGTATGTTCTCAATGATGAACTACTACCTCCCACTTAAGGGTATCGCTTCTATGCACTGTTCTGCAAACTGCGATATGGAAGGAAAGCACACAGCTGTATTCTTCGGTCTTTCAGGAACAGGTAAGACAACACTTTCAACAGACCCTAAGAGATTACTTATCGGTGATGACGAGCACGGTTGGGATGACAACGGTGTCTTCAACTTCGAAGGTGGTTGCTACGCAAAGGTAATCGGTCTTGACAAAGAGTCTGAACCTGATATCTACAACGCTATCAAGAGAAATGCTCTTCTTGAGAACGTAACAGTTGCAGCAGATGGTAAGATTGATTTCGATGATAAGAGTGTTACAGAGAATACTCGTGTTTCTTACCCAATCGATCATATTGAGAAGATTGCTTCAAAGGTTAACGGAGTTTCTGCAGGTCCTGCAGCTGAGAACGTAATTTTCCTTTCAGCAGATGCTTTCGGAGTACTTCCTCCGGTTTCAATTCTTACACCAGAGCAGACACAGTACTACTTCCTTTCAGGATTTACAGCTAAGCTTGCCGGTACAGAGAGAGGTATCACAGAGCCTACTCCTACATTCTCAGCTTGCTTCGGTCAGGCATTCCTTGAGCTTCACCCTACAAAGTATGGTGAGGAGCTCGTTAAGAAGATGGAGAAGAGCGGCGCTAAGGCTTACCTTGTAAATACAGGTTGGAACGGTACAGGCAAGAGAATCACAATCAAGGATACTCGTGGAATTATCGATGCAATCCTTTCAGGTGATATCAAGAACGCTCCTACAAAGAAGATTCCTATGTTTGACTTCGAGGTTCCTACAGAGCTTCCTGGTGTAGATCCTGCAATCCTTGACCCACGTGACACATATGCAGATGCTTCAGAGTGGGAAGCAAAGGCTAAGGATCTTGCAGCAAGATTCCAGAAGAACTTTGTTAAGTACACAACAAACGAGGCTGGTAAGGCACTTGTTTCAGCAGGTCCTCAGTTATAAGATAAACCTTAAATAGTTACAAAAAATCACCATACAAAGAGAATTCTCAATGTATGGTGATTTTTTTAATTCTTCCTGATTTAATCCTGATCCTTATGCTCCTCATAATACTTTTTCAAGTAATCCTTAATCCTCATCGGTTTATCGAGAAGTCGCCGAACCGTCATCTTTGGATTATGCTTAATTGCAAGTTTCATACGTTTTGTGTAGGCAGATCGTTTTTCAGCAAGCTTTTGCTTTGCCTGTGCAAGCTCTTCCTTAAGCTTGTCGACATCCTCCGAAAATCCCTTCTTCTTTTCATCAACGCTTTCTTTAATTTTTTCCTCAAATTTTTCTTTACTGTCTTCGGCAAAGGCAACCCAGACATCCATACGCTTTTGCAGTCGCTTAACATATTCATTTTGCATAATGTATTCATCAACAAACTTCCGGATATCCAAAGCCTCTCTTGTAGAAAGAATGAAATCCCAAATAAAATAAACAGAAAACACAATTGCTATCACATTTACTGCCGTTAAATCAAGCCTAAAAATGAGTTTTTCAATAGGCTTGTGAATGAATTCTACAAGAAGCAATGCCGCAACACCCCAAATTACGGAACACAAAAGGCAGATATGTCCATTCAGATTCAAAAATTCATTACTATAATCCCAATATTTCACATGGAAGATTTTTTCCATCGCCCATCCGGTCATATATTCAAGTCCAGTCGCCGCAAGACTGCCAAACAGGAATATCAATACCACATTGTTCTTAACCGGTAATGTTGCAAACAACATAATGATGGCTCCCGAACCATAAATCGGAAGAAACGGACCATTTAAATATCCTCGGTTTGTAAGCTTTCGTGTCTTTATTGATACAAGCGTTGACTCATAAAACCATCCTATAAAGCAATAGATCATAAAAAAGATAATCCATTGCGCTATCGTATACGTATTCGTAATAATCGTCTCCTTTGTAATGTTCTCTACTGCACATATACTCCACTTTAATTGATGATATATCCATCAATGGTGGTGTTTGCAGCCATTTTACCACTCGGATAAAAATAATACCACTTAACTTCACATCCTTATGGTTGATATAAAAAAGATTATACGTTCCTATTGTGTTTCGGTCAACAGCGATAAGCATATTCTTTTGATAGCCAAAGCCTTAAAGAAGAGCGGATACCATAAAATGATATCCAATCTTTGCAGTTTATATTATCTCCAGTATTAAATTATCAGTTTTTAATTACTTCAAAACGAACCAAGGATGGCCAAATTTTATTCCAATCTATATTTTTTTTCTTCGCTATTTCATCAAGCTCTTGCGCTATTGAAAAGTATTCGATATCCTTTACTCCTTCGTAAATTGACAGGTCAAGAAACACACTATTTTGTGAATGGCGAGGATATAATAACTCAAGCCTCTTTCCCCCGGACAGATTCGGCGTCTCATCACAATCATCGGTATAATTTTTAAGTCTGATGCACACTTCACTACCGCCACGAATTTCGCTTGATAATGATACCTGCGTTTTTGTACTACATTCAGATAGACTTTTATTTACCGTTTCGATAAAGACTATGACAGTTTCTCTGTCTTCGTTCATGAGCAGATAATCATACTCACAAATGCCATTTTTTTCATTCTTGGAGATATAGTATACACTTTCTCCTAAAACATCATAAATAGCTTTTGAAACGGCATCATCAGCATCTTTGTTCTTATAACGAACATTACCGACACATCCTAGGCAAAATATTGTTATTATTATAATTAAAGATAGTAGTTTTAAATTTTTCATTAGAAAATCCTTCCTACTGATGAAAGTAAAAAATCAGAAAGAATTGCTTCATCAGCAATTCTTTTGATTGCACTGCCGGCAGGGC
>CALYVE010000211.1 GCA_945492935.1 uncultured Lachnospiraceae bacterium | reverse complement strand
GGTATGGCTTTGCTTATTGCAGCATTATGTTGTCAGCCAATGTTTAAAAAAGGTTCGCTTGACAGAAGCTTGCAACAGATGTTTACGGATTATATTGCAGAAAATAATCAGTATCCTGTTGTATTTCAGCGAAGTGGAGATTACAGCGTTGAGGATTTAAAAGATGTCGATAGTGTACATAGCAAAATGCAGGAATATCAAGGCATATGGGAAAAATATATTGATGATATTCCGGTAATGGCAAAACAGACACGCTATTCTTTGGCAGCGATGTCAGGACTCGGCGATTTCAAGGAACGAAATGTATTCTTTGAAATGAACTATATGCCGGATATGCTTGAGCATGTTACGATCGTGAAGGGTGATGATTATTCGACATACGAGGGTGATGCCATTCCGTGTATTATTTCGGAGTCGGTACTGGATAAACGAAATCTTCTTGTAGGTGAGAAAATAACGTTTGACAAATATGTGGATGGTGAAGGAAAGGAACTCCAATTAGTAATTGCAGGTGTATTTGATATCAAGGATGATAATGATCCATTCTGGTATTATTCACCGTATGTCAATGAAAAGGAAATATTTATTTCCAAAGAAGCTTTCGATGAAATCAAAGATGCAAATGCAATGGATGTCATTCATTATGAGCATGCGGCAATCTTTAATCATGAAACAATCGATAGTTCAAAGGTTGATAACCTCATTTACTATATTGATGAGTTCAAAAAGCAGGATGCAAGCTTTAAAGTATCTGTTACATCTTTACTAGATCGGTTTACTTCCAAGAGAGCATCGATATCCGTCATGCTTTGGGTTCTTGAACTTCCGATTCTTGGTATGGTATTTGCCTTCATTTATATGGTATCAAGACAGATTGTCGATTCTGAAAGCGGCGAGATTGCAATGCTAAAGAGCCGAGGCTTTTCAAGATTTCAGATAATTAAGATGTATACTGTACAGTCAGGACTTTTAGCTATTGGCGGCATGATTTTTGGTTTACCGCTCGGCTATGTAATATGCAAGATTGCGGCATCGACAACAAACTTTTTAACGTTCAACGGACAGGAAAGTTCTTATTACAAATTCGTACCACAGATGCTTTTATATGGTCTGCTTGGTGTAGTTGTCGGTATTGTTTTGATTTTGGTTCCGGTTTTACAGCGTTCAAAGATTTCAATCGTCGAACAAAAATCAAATTACTCTGTTGGAAAGAAAATGCTTTGGGAAAAATGCTTTCTTTATGTTGCCTTACCTGGTGTATCTGTTTATTTGCTTTATAATTACTTAAAGTCGATTGAACAGATTCGTGAGAAGGCAATAGCAGCAAATAAAATGGACCCAATGGTATTTCTAAATACCTGCTTGTTTATTGTAGCTGCAGGTTTGGTTGTATTCCGTTTGATGCACTATTTCAGTCAGCTTGTTTATTCACTTGGAAAGAATAAATGGAAGCCGGTTACCTATGTATCCTTTTTACAGATAACAAGAAGCTTCCGTAAGCAATGCTTTATTTCCGTATTCATGATTATGACTGTATCGCTCGGGTTGTTTAATGCGAATGTTGCAAGAACAATTAACCAGAACAATGCAAACCGTATTGAATATTCGACAGGTGCAGATGTTGTATCAAATGAAAGATGGAATTTCCGTGACTGGTTGGCATCCGACAATAAAAATCACAGACGATATATTGAAGCAGATTTTTCAAAGTATGAGGAACTTGTCGAAGCGGGATATTGCAATCATGTAGCACGCGTTTATAATCTAAATAAAACAAAAGTTACGAAAGGCACTGCATCCATTGAAGGTTGTGATGTAATGGGTGTTGAAACGAATAAGTTCGGTGAGACAGCCAGCTTCAAGGATTCTTTTAATACCGGCGAACATTGGTACAATTATTTAAATACACTCAGTCAAAATGGCAGGGGAGTATTGGTTTCAAGAAATTTGGCAAAAGCCTTAAATCTTGATGTTGATTCCAAGATCGAATTTTATGGCCTTGAAAAAACGAATGTTGACACTTCAAAGGTTATGAATTGTGTCGTTGTCGGTATTTTTGACAACTGGCCGGGATACAACCAATATTACTATGAAAACGGTGAAGAAAAAGAGAATTATCTGATTGTTGCTAATTATGCTCCGATGGTACAGAACGTTGAGATTATGCCTTATCAGATATGGTATGATTTGGAAGATGGAGTCAGTGCGGATCAGTTATATGACCATTTGATTGAAACAGGTATTGATATTACGAAGTTTGTAAGCATTTCGGATCAGATTGAAAAACTTGCAAGCACACCGGATATTCAGATCACAAATGGTTTGTTCACATTAAGCTTTATCATTGCACTTGTACTGTGTGGGGTAGGTTTCCTGATTTACTGGATCGCAGCGATTCGAAAGCGCGAGCTTTTGTTTGGTGTTTACCGTGCAATGGGCTTATCTGTGAAAAATATTAACCGGATGCTTATTTATGAGCACATTTTCAGTACATTGCTATCCGTCATTGCAGGAGGAATTGTCGGAATAACTTCGACCTTCCTATTTATCAAATTGTTCTGTGTTGTATATTTGCCGGAACGATCAAATATTTCAATTGAAACATATTTTGAAGTCGGAGATATGATTAAGCTGTTTGCATCACTTACTATTATGATAATTGTTTGTATGCTGGTACTTCGAAGACAGGTTAAGAAGCTCAACATTACACAGGCATTGAAGTTAGGGGAGGATTAATGATGGATATAATTATGACAGGAAATTCCATAAAAAAATGCTTCCGTGTTGGTGGAGACGATTTCTATGCTTTAAAGGGTGTTGATATTGAGATTCCTAAGAGTAAGCTGACAATCCTTAAGGGCCGCTCCGGCTCCGGAAAAACAACGTTGTTAAATGCATTAAGTACCCTGGATGCTCCAACCTCCGGCGATGTTATTTTTAATGGCGTTTCATATAGCAGTTTGTCGGATGCTGACAAAGAGGCATTAAGAAGAAAAGATATCGGATTTGTATTTCAGTCCGTAGCGTTAATTCCAATTATGAATGCATATGAAAATGTAGATTTTGCACTTCGTCTTGCGGATTGGAAGGGCGATAAGAAGACGAGAATTACCGACGTGTTGTCGCTTGTTCGTATGGACGAGCGAGCACTTCATATGCCAGGTCAGATGTCCGGCGGTGAGCAACAGCGTATCGCGATTGCGAGAGCCATCGCCCATACACCGAAGATTGTATTTGCCGATGAGCCTACGGGTGCACTTGATACGGATACCGGAATAAAGGTTATGCGTTTGTTCAAGAGTCTGATTGAGCATGAAGGTGTTACAATTGTTATGACAACGCATGATCCGAATCTGATGCAGCTTGGCGATGTAGTTTACGAAATGGAGGATGGTGAGCTTGTTGAACGAATTGAAAACAACTAACGATGAAGAACTCTATGAAGGTGAAAGTATTAACCAGGATGTAGATGATGCACTTATCACGTGTGACAGCTTAGTAAAGATCTTTAAAACAGATGAGATTGAGGTTATGGCACTCCAAGGTCTTGACATGGTAATTAAACGCGGTGAGTTTTTGTCAGTTATCGGTAAGAGTGGTAGTGGTAAGAGTACCCTTATGAACATTATTGGCGGACTTGAAAAGCCATCTGCAGGAAAAATTGTTGTTGACGGAAAGAATTTATCTA
>CALYVE010000210.1 GCA_945492935.1 uncultured Lachnospiraceae bacterium | reverse complement strand
CATCTGCTTTGTTTATTTTGTTGATCTTGCGCATTTGCAATGCTGCAATTACCGCATAACATGCTATTCCAAGAACTATCATCTGAATGTAACACGTCACAGAAACAATATAAGGAATGTATCCTGTCATCATCGTATACAACAGTTTTTCAAAAATAAAGTTGATAGCTATTCCAACTAACGGGCAGGTGATTAACATAGATAACACAACAACCAGCGAAGTTGCCACGATGTAAATGCTGCCAATCTCTCCATTGTAAAAGCCAAGTATTTTTGCCATTGCGATCGATTTTGAATTTTTTTCGATGATCTGTTTACTAAGAAGATACATTAAAAGCAAAAACATAATCACACCAAAGACCTTGAGAATATTCATAAAACTTCCCATGGAATCCATCAGCTGATCAGACGCCTTTGTAAGATCGCTGACATTAATAATCTTTGCAATTCTTGAACCATCGATATCATTGAGTGGTTCATTGCTTACATATCCTGAAAAGTATTCTTCCTGCTTGCCAAAAATTTCATTAAAGCTCTCCTGCGTAAGGAAGATTGCAATTCCTGCATCATATTCACATACACCCGACACTTCAAAGGAATATGTTTTTCCCTCGTAGGTATCAAGCAATTCAACGAAATCGCCCTTTTTTAAGTCATATTTTTTTGCATATGCACTTGAAATAATTGTTTTGCCGTCTTCTACCCTGGCAGGCGAATATGCGCTTGTTTTGCTAAAACCGTATATTGACACTTCCTCCTCAACATATTTGTCATTTGTTGTTTTTAATTCAGCAAGACAATATTTCTCTGCCTGTTCATTTGCTGTCACAGCGCCTGTATCCGTTACAATATACTGATAATCGCTAATTCTTTGTTCCAAAACCAATGTCTTGTAATCTTCTATCATAGGCCCGAACATCAGACTGAAAATAACGATAACGCCGCCTAAAAATATACCAAGAAACAGTGTTATGTAGTTTGGAATATTCTGAAACAATACGCGAATACGAAAACGATTCATAAATGGAATCTTTGTATTCAGACGAAATGCTTTCTTCTTACCCCTTTTGCTCAAATCATTTCGAAGGAAACGGATTGGTGACAGCTTTAGCTTATGAACCAACACCGTCGTATTTATGACAAACATCATAATAATCGGGATTACTGTTGTTTTTAGGAAGGCATTTGCATTCCAAATTGTTTCAAATGTCGGCAAGCTATAGCTGTTGTAATATAAATCTGCCATTGCATCTTTAATAACAGAATATCCAAGAATATTACCAACCAAAGCACCGAAAAGTGTAACAACAATCGGAAGAATCATATAATGTCTTACAAGTTCTCCTCTTGTATATCCGGATGCCCGAAGTGTACCGATAACACTTGCTTCCGCCTGAATTGTATTTGCTATCGTAACTGCAAATACAAAACAGATTAATGCAATAACAAGATATGCAAACACGAGAAATATCGCACTGTCCTTGCCAATATCCTCTCTTGCAAAGTTAATTGCCTGATTCATGTATTGCGGAAGGTAATCTGTGACAGAAACTACGTTTTCCGGATGGTTATCCTGTAGTTGCTTTGTATTATATTCCGTCAAAACCTGCCGGACGTCACTCAGAAAGACTTCCGCACATTCTTTGTTATACTTATCATCATTACGGTCAATCTTTCGTCCATATAACCAGGCATAATTATACTTTGTTGACACATCCGAAAAGCTGTCAAATCCTTCTTCTGTCATGATAGCAATTGAAAAATTACTGGCATTGAACATCATGTCTGATTTATCTTCATAAAGGCAGCAATAATCCGGCAACGACACGAATCCGGAAATTACATATGGTTTGCCATGAATACTCATGGTATCGCCGACCTTATATTTGTTATTCTGTGCAAACAGGCGATCAATGGCGATTTCATTTGCAGTTTCCGGGAGATGTCCTTTCATGACACATGCGAGGTTAACCTCATTTCGCGGTTTGTAAATTCGGATCTTTTTTCCGGCATCATCTGTAACATTTTTATAGAACAACTCATATAACGAAACATATCCTCCCTGTGTGAAGGAAGCCATTAATTCCTCATTAATTTCCTTATCAAATGTAATATGCCCATTCTCAACTTTATATTCATCTATGCCTTCATCATAAGCCGCGAGCATACTGTCACTGGCAACAAGGAAACCTGAAACAAGACCAATTAACAAAACAAGAAAAGCAAAAATCACAAAATACTTTCCAAAATCCTGTTTTAATTCCTGAGGAATTCGCTTATTTAAAGGATTCTTCATAACGTATCCCTCCTACCAATCCAAGTCTTTTGCATCGACTTTATTTTCATTCATATAATTTTTGCGAACCATACCATCGCGTAATGTAATCACTCGATCTGCCATCTGCTTGATTGCATCGTTGTGCGTTACCATAATAATCGTATTTCCATACTTCTGATTAACCTCCGAAATAAGCTTAAGTATTTCTTTTGAGGTCGCATAGTCAAGAGCGCCAGTTGGCTCATCACAAAGCAAAATATCGGGATTTTTTATGATTGCCCGTCCAATAGAAGCTCTCTGCTGCTGACCGCCCGAAAGCTGATTCGGAAGCTTGTGACGATGTTCGTACAAGCCAAGTGTCTTTAGAAGCTCGTCTGTATCAAGCGGATTATCACTCAAATATTTTCCAACCTCAACATTTTCCTTAATGTTCAGATTCGGAATTAAATTATACATTTGGAATACATAGCCAAGATGCTTTCTGCGATACCTCGTAAGTTCTTTCTCTGACATATCGCCCATTTTGTCGCCCTCAATTGAAATATAACCGGAGCTAGGTGTATCAATGCCGCCGATAATATTTAGAAGGGTTGATTTTCCGCAACCCGAAGGGCCAAGTAATACACACATTTCTCCGCGTTCAATCTCAAAAGAAAGCCCTTTTAATACATCGATTTTGCTTTCCTTTTCCCCAAAACTCTTTTTTAAATCATGAATCTCTAAAAACATAATGAACCTCCTATTAAAAATGTCATCTGTTTTTTATTTTCATATGAATAGTTATTCATTTGTTCATATCATAACACTCTTACATATTTTGTCAATAACTATTTTTAATCAAAAGAATTGCTTCATCGGCACTTCTTTTGATTGCACTGCCGGCAGGGTCCTTTGCCAAAAGGCCGCGGTATACAAAAAAGCAGCCAGGAAATTCATCCTGACTGCCTGATTTTATAACAAAGATGCTAACTTTTTGCATACATTTTCATCTTTTATATTAACAATACCAAAATCTTTTTCTTTGTAGTTCCAATATGCACGTCCAATCTTATGCGCATCAAAGACCTTACAAATATCTTCGGCCCATCGAATCTTTGACTCATCATCTGCCAAATCTATTACGCCATACTCTCCGCAATATAGCGAAATACCGTGTGATTCGGCGTATTCAATAGCCGGAGCGAACATTTTCTCAAAAAACTCCGGTCCCATCCGGTCTAAGCCCTCCTCAAAAATTCCACCGACCAGCGCCTGCGACAACTCCCTGCTGCACGCTCTATATTCTTCAATACTTGCCGGATAATGAACTCTAAAATCTTGAGGCATATTTTTAACCCAATACGCGCCTTGATGTGTAAAAATGAGAGGTTCATAGCTATGGAACGTAAATACAACTTTGTCCTGTTTCGGAATAGCCATAAGCGGCACACT
>CALYVE010000209.1 GCA_945492935.1 uncultured Lachnospiraceae bacterium | reverse complement strand
AAGGGTGGATTTCGCAATCAGGGAATGAAGCCTGCAGTTGGCGATGATGTTTGCATGGAGATTCTGGATGAAGCTGCATTGCTTGGTCATGTAGTATCCATCAATGAGCGAAAAAACAAACTCCTTCGTCCGACAGTCGCAAATGTTGATCAGGCTATGATTATATTTGCGCTTGCCGATCCAAAACCGAATCTGAATCTTTTGGACCGCTTTTTGATCCGAATGCAATGCGAGCATATTCCAACGATTATTTGCTTTAACAAATCCGATTTGGTAGATTCCTCAGAAGCAGATAAATTAAAACAAATTTATGAGAATTGTGGTTATGAAGTACTCGTAACCACAACTTCTTATTGTATGGATGCTTCGTCAAATGAAAGCATTGAAGTGGTGTTCGATTTGTTAAAAGGTAAGACAACGGTTCTTGCCGGTCCATCCGGTGTAGGAAAGTCGTCTATGTTAAACGCGCTAATGAAGGAGGATGCGGTAAAGACCGGATCAATTAGTGAGAAGATTAAGCGAGGAAAGCATACGACAAGACATTCCGAGCTTATTTGTATTTGTGAAGATACCTATATTATGGATACGCCCGGATTTAGTTCTCTCTTTATTGAAGAAATCGAAGAAGCAGAAGACTTAAAGGATTATTATCCGGAATTTGAGCCGTATAACGGTACGTGCCGTTTTGCCGGATGTGTTCATGATAAAGAACCGGATTGTGCGGTGAAAAAAGCAGTAGAAGACGGTAAAATCAGTTCTTTGCGGTATGAGAATTACATACAGCTTTATGAAGAACGAAAGAATAAGAGGAAATGGTAATATGAATATTTTAGCACCATCATTATTAGCAGTAGATTACAACAATATTGAGGCAAATATTCGATTGTTAGAGGAATCAAATGTTTCGTGGTTGCATCTTGATGTAATGGATGGATATTTCGTTCCGAACATTTCATTCGGAGAGCCGGTTATTCGTTGTATTCGTAAGATTACAAAGTTATATTTTGATGTTCATTTGATGGTCATTAATCCAATTCGCTATATCGATGATTATGTTAAGGCCGGTGCGGATTCTATTACAGTGCACTATGAAGCCTGTGAGGATCTTTCGGCTACAATTGCAGCAATTAAAGCACATAATATTAAAGTTGGTGTATCAATTAAGCCGGATACACCGGTTTCATTGTTAAAGCCATATATGAATGATATTGATTTGATTCTTGTTATGAGTGTCGAGCCGGGGTTTGGAGGGCAGGCATTTATGCCATCTGCGCTTGATAAGCTTTCAAAGCTAAAGCAGATGGTTGCACAAGCAGGAAGACCTATTGACCTTGAGGTTGATGGCGGTATTACAATACAGAATGTAAAACAGGTAATTGAAGCGGGAGCAAATGTAATTGTTTCGGGCTCTTCTGTATTCAAAGGGAATGTTGTAGAAAATGTAGAGCGTTTTTCGAATATTTTGACAGAGAATTAAGTGAGGGTACATGAAAGATACAGTTATAATCATAACCGGCGGAACCGTTGGGGAAAAAACCTTTCACACCATACTTAAAATGTATCCGGACGCTTTCAGAATAGGTGTTGATCACGGACTTGACGTAATGGATGCAAATGGTATTATTCCCGATATAGCAATCGGAGATTTTGATTCGGCATGTCCGAATACAAAAGAAAAATATCAAAAGCTTCATAATACGATACTGCTTAATCCGATGAAGGATTTTACAGATACACATGTTGCCGTGCAATATGCAATGGATCATGGAGCAAAGCACATTGTTATGCTTGGCGCAACCGGTACAAGACTTGACCATGTACAAGGGAATTTTGCGTTGCTGAAGCTTTGCAGAATGCAAGGTGTTGATGCGGTAATCTATGATGGAAACAATAAAATCCGTATGATTGACAGTACACTTACGCTGATTAAGAGCAGACAATATGGGAAATATGTTTCGCTTATCCCGTATTCGGATATTGTGACAGGTGTTACGCTTACCGGATTTGTTTATAATCTGCAGGAAGCGACCATGATAAAAGAAGAAACAAGAGGGATTAGTAACGAGATGAGAGAGGAGGAGTGTCACATTACCATAAAGACAGGATATCTTATGATAATGGAGACAAAGGATTAACATGAGTGTATGGGTAATTGCAGCTTTTGTTTGCTATATGCTTGGAATGCTTATGATTGGAGCAGCAAGTGCAAAGGAAAGTAAAAACGCAGGAGACTACTTTTTAGGTGGTCGTAATTTGAATGGATGGGTGGCCGCACTTTCGGCACAGGCATCTGATATGAGCGGATGGCTTCTTATGGGTCTTCCGGGTTGTATTTATGCTTATGGTACGAATCAGGCTTGGATTGCGATCGGCCTTTTCATAGGTACAGTATTAAACTGGTTGTTTATTGCGGGAAGACTTCGCAGATATACAATCAAGGCCGGAAATGCGATGACAATTCCGGAGTATTTAAGTAACCGCTTCCGCGACAAAAATCATATTTTGATGGCAATTTCAGCGGTAGTTATTGTTGTTTTCTTCCTTGTATATGCGGCATCGGCTTTTGCAGCCGGCGGTAAGTTGTTTGCTTCGGTTATGGATATTCCATACCGCTTTGCACTTACAATTGGTATGATTGTAATTTTGGCATATACATTTTTAGGCGGTTTTATCGCTGTATGTAAAACAGACTTTATTCAGGGAACACTTATGCTGGTAGGCATTTTAGCTGTGCCGATCGTGGCTGTTATGCTTATGGGTGTAGGTGAGATTACACCAAATCTTATTGCAAGCGGACTTCCGACCGATGCAAGAGATTTCCTTGATATTTTTAACAATGGCGGAAAGCCTATTACGTTTATTGAGATTCTTTCACAGCTTGCCTGGGGACTTGGTTATTGTGGTATGCCGCATATTCTTGTTCGTTTTATGGCAATTCGTGATGAGAAGGAACTTTCAAAGTCGAGAAAGGTTGCGATTGTCTGGGTGCTTCTTTCCCTTGCAGTAGCTTGTGCTATCGGTGTTGTTGGCAGAGCATATTTGTATCCGACGGTTTTGGATTCTGTGACGAGTGAAAATGTTTTCATTGAAATGATAAAAAAGATTTTCCTGAATGATACATGTCTTGCATTTATAGGTGGAATTTTGCTTTGTGGTGTATTGGCTGCGATTATGTCAACTGCGGATTCACAGCTTTTAGTTTCATCATCTGCCGTTGCAAAAGATTTATGTCATGGTATTTTTTTCAAGAAGATGACAGAAAAGCAGGTGCTTATGGTAAGCAGAATTACGGTTCTTGTCATTGCAGGTCTTGCATATCTGATTGCGCTTGATCCGAATTCAAGTATTATGAAGCTTGTTGCAGATGCATGGGCGGGTCTTGGAAGTGCATTTGGACCTACGATTCTTATGTCACTTTATTGGAAACGCACAAATCTTGCCGGCGCAGCTGCCGGTATGATAAGTGGTGGTGCAACCGTTATTTTCTGGGATTATGCAAAGCTGTTTACACAGGCGGGAGAAAAGGTTACGCTTGCAACAAAGACAGGTGTTTATTCCCTGCTTGTAGGATTCTTTGTAAGCCTGACATTCATTATTGTTGTTTCACTTTGTACAAAGAAGGTTGACGATGAAGTAATACAGGAATTCGAAGATGTAAAAAACGGAAATATTTAAGAATAAAATAGAGAAAATAAAAAAGCCGGAAACAACAAAAACGGCTTTTTTGTA
>CALYVE010000208.1 GCA_945492935.1 uncultured Lachnospiraceae bacterium | reverse complement strand
TGACTTACCGCAATTTGTATGATAGATTTGGTATTTTCAAAAAGGGAGTAGTTGCATGCGTTGCATGTCCCAGTTTTCGTCAGGACGTCTTTTGAGACCGGAGGCTGGGTGACAGTTGTTAAACAAGACTTTTTGTGTACAATTTTTGTGCACAAAAGGTCTTTTTCTTTTGTGCAGATATGAAAAGAGGGATAGTATGAAAGATGTTTATCAACAAACAAAACAGGAACTGTTTGACAGGTACGGAGGCCCGGAGGGACTGTCTGAAAACAGGGCAAAGGAAATGCTGCAGAAGTATGGAGAAAATGCACTGGAGGAAAAGGGAAGAAAAAGTGTATTAAGGATTTTTCTGGGGCAGTTTGCGGATTTGCTGGTTATTATTTTAATTGTGGCAGCCGTTATTTCGATGATTTCGGGGAATATGGAAAGCACGATTGTAATATTTGCTGTAATTATCTTAAATGCCATGCTTGGAACCTTCCAGTATGTGAAGGCCGAAAAATCCCTGGATTCATTAAAGGAGCTGTCTGCGCCGAGGGCAAAAGTTATAAGAGACGGAATGAAAAAGGAAGTGGATTCAAAGGAAATCGTTCCCGGGGACGTATTACTGTTGGAAGCAGGCGACATGATTGTGGCTGATGGAAGAATTATCGAGAATTATTCCCTCCAGGTTAATGAAAGCTCCCTGACCGGAGAATCCACCAATATTGACAAAAAGGATGAGGAAATCCGAGAGGTTGTTGCACTGGGAGACAGATGTAATATGGTATTTTCGGGAAGTCTCGTAACCTATGGCAGGGCAAGCGTGCTGGTAAGTGCTACCGGAATGGATACTGAAATGGGAAAAATTGCAACGCTCATGAATGATACGAAGGATAAAAAAACACCGTTGCAGGCAAGTCTTGATGATTTTGGAAAAAAGCTTGCCGTGATTATCATGATTATCAGTGTCATCGTATTTGGGCTTAGAATCTGGCAAAAGGAGCCGGTTCTTGATTCCCTGATGTTTGCCGTTGCCTTGGCGGTAGCTGCCATCCCGGAGGCACTTAGCTCCATTGTTACAATTGTGCAGGCTATGGGAACAAGAAAGATGGCTGCGGATAATGCCATCATTAAGGATTTAAAGGCTGTGGAAAGCCTGGGCTGTGTATCCGTGATTTGCTCTGACAAAACAGGAACTCTGACGCAAAACAGGATGACTGTAAAAGATGTTTATATCGATGGCAGATGTATAACACCCGAGGAACTGGATTTGACATCGAGTCTGCATAGAAATCTTTTGTATATAGCAATTTTAAATAATGATTCCTCTATCTATGATGGAAAGGATATCGGAGACCCTACGGAAACCTGCCTGCTAACCATGGCAAGAAAAGCGGGACTTAACCGGGTGGGAGCAACGGAGGAGGATATCAGAAGCATGATGCCCCGTATGGAGGAAATACCCTTTGACTCGGACAGAAAGCTGATGAGCACCAAATATCTGGTGCATGGAATTCCAACAGTATTTACAAAGGGTGCGGTGGATGTTTTGCTTGACAGACTGGAAAACATCGCCACGGGCGAGGGTGTAAGACCTATAACAGACGCCGACAGAGAGCAGATTGTAAGGCAGAATCAACTTTTCTCAGAAAACGGATTAAGAGTGTTAGCGTTTGCTTACAGAGAGTGTGATGAAAAGGAGACTTTGTGCGTGGATAACGAAGCCGGATATACTTTTTGCGGTTTAGTATCTATGATAGACCCGCCAAGAGAGGAATCTGTGGAAGCAGTTTCTGATGCCATAAGCGCAGGAATAAAACCGGTGATGATCACAGGAGACCATAAGGTTACAGCAACAGCCATTGCAAAGCAAATCGGAATATATAAGGAGAACGATGTGTCTGTGACCGGACAGGAGCTTGATAATATGTCCGATGAGGAATTGGATGGCATGCTTGAAAATATATCGGTATATGCCAGGGTTTCGCCGGAAAACAAAATAAGAATTGTGGATGCATGGCAAAGAAGGGGGAATATCGTAGCCATGACCGGTGATGGTGTCAATGATGCACCGGCACTAAAAAAAGCAGATATTGGAGTGGCAATGGGGATTACCGGAACAGAGGTTTCAAAGGATGCATCTTCCATGATTCTCGCTGATGATAACTTTGCAACGATCATAAAAGCAGTATTAAATGGGCGAAATGTTTATCGAAATATTATGAATTCCATTCTGTTTCTGCTTTCGGGAAATCTGGCTGCGATTTTTGTTGTGTTGTATTGCTCTGTGATGGCGTTGAATACACCATTTGAGCCGGTTCATCTGCTGTTTATAAATTTACTTACAGATTCATTGCCGGCACTTGCAATTGGAATGGAACCTTCTGACAAGCAGTTGCTTAGGAATAAGCCGAGAAATCCAAAATCAGGAATTCTCACAAAGAGTTTTTCACTGCGGCTGCTTTTGTATGGTTTTTTGATTGCTGTTGTAACGCAGATCGCATATTATGTGGGGATGGATGAAAAGTCGATGACAGCCAGTACAATGGCATTTGCAACTTTGACTCTGGCAAGATTGTTTCATGGATTTACATGCCGAAGTGAACACTCGATTTTTAAGCTGAAGCTTAGAAGCAATAGATGGAGCGTTGCGGCATTTGCTGCCGGAGCTGTTTTATTAGCGCTTGTCTTGCTGGTTCCGGTTATGCAAGGTATGTTTATGGTAGAAAACCTTAGTATCGCTCAAATTTCATGGGTTGTATTGCTTGCATTCCTTCCGACAGGGCTCATACAGCTGGCAAGGGTAATAAAGGAGTGACATGGTTATTTTGTGTATAAACCATACTTTTCAAGATAACTTTTAAGTTGATTCCAGGCGTTTCCAATATTGCTACTTGGAGCTGAAACGATATACATTTGTAATGTGGTCATTTCGCCATTAACCATAAACTGGTTTTTTCCATCCTGTCCTTTTTTCCAAGGGTATGTGTTGGACCATTCGGAACCGTTAAAGAAGATTGGATCTACATCCTTGGCAGGCCAGTATATAACGAAGTAAACGGTATAGGCTTTATGAATATCTGTATCCTTATAGGTATCGTAATCACCCAGACCAAATACGAGGAAATATGGATTGTCGTCCGCAATCGCAAGTACATCCTTTGCAATGGATGTATTTCTCCAGGAAACATCCTTCGCACCTTGACCGGAATCGCTGTTTCTTGTTTTCACGCCAATCGGTTTGCCTTCTGCATAGATTTCAACAAGCTTTGACTGCATAGCATTCATGCAATTCTTTGCGGTCAAAATATGTTGACTCCGTTTTGCACGATCTATGTAACCGAGCAGCTGCGGAACCAAAATAGCCGCAAGTATTGCAAGAATCACAATTACAACGATTAACTCTACTAGCGTAAAACCTTTATTGTTGTTGCGTTTTTTTCCTTTCGTATTATTCATATCTATACCTCGCGTTTTTCGAAAATGTAATGAAAAGCAATCATGCAGATAAATAGTATCTTCTGATTTGTATATCGGGTTAATAGCAAAAGATTATTATAGAAAATCCGAATCAATGCTACATTTTTATTCTACCATAAAATGGGGGCTGTGCACAATAAATAATAATAAGGATGTAAATTTGCGGTGTTAAAAAATCCCCGACCACTTTTGTGACCGGGGATTTTGATTGTATACCGCGGCCTTGTGTCGCGGGGCCCTGCCGGCAGTGCAATCAAAAGAATTGCTG
>CALYVE010000207.1 GCA_945492935.1 uncultured Lachnospiraceae bacterium | reverse complement strand
CATATTCATATGCAAGTCAGACGACCGAGAAGGCAAGTAGCATTGTAAGCGCTTCACTCAGAGATGTGAGTCTGTATACAAACAAAGGCTCCTATGCGAATGTGATGAGTAGTTGGTTTGATACCAGTATATAATATGTAAATCATTGGGCCATTGTACTTTATTTAGTACAATGGCCTTTTTTGGTATACCGTGTCCTTGTGGCGCAGGGCCCTGCCGGCAGTGCAATCAAAAGAATTACTGATGAAGCAATTCTTTCTGATTTGGTCTACTTTTGGTTTGTTTTTTGGAAAATGCTGTTGACATTCAAGAATATAAATAATATAATATTCAAGCATGCGTTCCTATGCGCATGATAATAATATGAATTGGAGGTGAAAACATGCCAACTTTTAACCAGTTAGTTAGAAAAGGAAGACAGAGCGTAGAGAAGAAGTCTACTGCACCGGCTCTTTTAAGAAGCTACAACTCTTTAAAGAAGAAGCCTACTGATACAGCTTCTCCTCAGAAGAGAGGTGTTTGTACTGCAGTTAAGACAGCTACTCCTAAGAAGCCTAACTCAGCTCTTAGAAAGATCGCCAGAGTTCGTCTCTCTAACGGAATCGAAGTAACAAGCTACATTCCGGGTGAAGGTCACAACCTTCAGGAGCATAGTGTTGTTCTTATCCGTGGTGGTAGAGTAAAAGACTTACCTGGTACAAGATACCATATCATCAGAGGTACTCTTGATACAGCAGGTGTTGCTAAGAGACGTCAGGCACGTTCTAAGTATGGTGCTAAGAGACCAAAGGATGCTAAATAGGCTTTATTAGTATCAGCTTAACTATTGTGCGAAAGTAGGTTATGTTTTCATTCGAAATATAGCAATTTTTGCACGAACACATTTTCATAATACATGAGAACAGTAACGGGGTTCTTAAACGAGGGAAAATGTGAGTACCGTTGAATTAATTGGGACAATTTTGTCCAAAAAATAATTAAGGAGGGAAGAACCGTGCCACGTAAAGGACATATCGCAAAGAGAGACGTATTAGCGGATCCAATTTACAATAATAAGGTAGTTACAAAGCTTATCAACAACATTATGCTTGATGGTAAGAAGGGTGTAGCTCAGAAGATCGTATACGGCGCTTTTGATCGTATCGTTGCAGAAACTGGTAAGGAAGCTTTAGAAGTATTTGAGGAGGCTATGAATAACATCATGCCAACACTCGAGGTTAAGGCTAGACGTATCGGTGGTGCTACTTATCAGGTACCTATCGAGGTTAGACCTGATAGAAGACAGGCCCTTGCTCTTCGTTGGTTAACAACTTACTCACGCGCCAGAAGTGAGAAGACAATGGAAGAGAGATTGGCAAAAGAGCTCTTAGATGCAGCTAACAATACAGGTGCTGCTGTTAAGAGAAAAGAAGACATGCACAAGATGGCAGAGGCAAACAAGGCATTTGCTCACTACAGATTCTAATCTGGCGTGTCAGATTTGTTTAATTACTAAATTAAGGAGGACAATAGCTTGGCTGGAAGAGAATATCCACTTGATAGAACGAGAAACATCGGTATCATGGCTCATATTGATGCCGGTAAGACAACTCTTACAGAGAGAATTCTTTACTATACCGGTGTAAACTATAAGATTGGTGATACTCATGATGGTACTGCTACAATGGACTGGATGGAGCAGGAGCAGGAGAGAGGTATTACAATTACTTCTGCTGCTACTACATGTCACTGGACATTGGAGGATCATCACAAGAAAAAGGCTGGCGCTTTAGAGCATCGTATTAATATCATTGATACTCCGGGACACGTTGACTTTACTGTCGAGGTAGAACGTTCACTTCGTGTACTTGACGGAGCTGTAGGTGTATTCGATGCTATGGCCGGTGTTGAGCCACAGTCTGAGAACGTATGGCGTCAGGCTGACACATATAATGTACCACGTATGGCGTTCATCAATAAGATGGACAAGATGGGTGCAGACTTTTTCTATTCTGTTCAGACGATTATTGATCGTTTGGGCAAGAATGCTATTCCTGTTCAGATTCCAATCGGTAAGGAAGATACATTCATTGGTTTGATTGACCTTTTCGAAATGGAAGCTTACTATTACAAGAACGATGAAGGTACAGATATCGAAATCACAGCTATTCCTGATGATTTGAAGGATGACGCTGCAATCTGGCATGAGAATCTTGTTGAGAAGATTTGCGAGTTGGATGATGATTTAATGATGATGTATCTTGAGGGAGAGGAGCCTTCTGTTGAACAGTTGAAGGCAGCTCTTCGTAAGGGTACAATCGCTTGTGAGGCAGTTCCTGTATTCTGTGGTTCAGCTTACAAGAATAAGGGTGTTCAGAAGATGCTTGACGGTGTTATCGAGTATATGCCTGCTCCAACAGATATCCCTGATATCACAGGTGTGGACGAAGATGGTAACGACGTCGTTCGTCATTCTTCAGATGAAGAGCCATTCTCAGCACTCGCATTTAAGATTATGACAGACCCTTTTGTAGGAAAGTTAGCTTTCTTCCGTGTATATTCAGGTACATTGAACTCAGGTTCTTATGTATTAAATGCAACAAAGGGTAAGAAGGAGCGTGTTGGACGT
Source organism: uncultured Lachnospiraceae bacterium (assembly GCA_945492935.1). Taxonomy (GTDB): domain Bacteria; phylum Bacillota; class Clostridia; order Lachnospirales; family Lachnospiraceae; genus Coprococcus_C. The sequence continues at coordinate 1,192 of CALYVE010000207.1, read as the reverse complement.
ATCGTACAGATGCACGCAAATTCACGTACAGAGATTGATAAGGTTTATTCCGGAGATATTGCAGCTGCAGTTGGTTTCAAGGTAACAAGTACAGGTGATACAATCTGTGACGAGCAGCATCCGGTTATCCTTGAGTCTATGGAGTTCCCTGAGCCGGTTATCGAGCTCGCTATCGAGCCAAAGACAAAGAACGATCAGGGTAAGATGGGTGAAGCTTTAGCGAAGCTTGCTGAAGAAGATCCTACATTTAGAGCACATACAGATAAAGAAACAGGACAGACAATTATCGCTGGTATGGGTGAGCTTCACCTTGAGGTTATTGTTGACCGTCTTCTTCGTGAGTTCAAGGTTGAGGCTAACGTAGGTGCACCTCAGGTTGCTTACAAAGAGACATTTACAAAGCCGGTTGACGTTGATAGCAAGTATGCTAAGCAGTCAGGTGGTCGTGGTCAGTATGGTCACTGTAAGGTTAAGTTTGAGCCTATGGATCCAAACGGCGAGCAGCAGTTTGTTTTCGAATCAACTGTTGTTGGTGGTGCTATTCCTAAGGAATACATTCCGGCTGTCGGTGAAGGTATCGAAGAGGCAGCTCAGGCTGGTATCTTAGGTGGTTTCCCTGTTCTTGGTGTTAAGGCGAACGTATACGATGGTTCATACCATGAAGTCGACTCTTCAGAAATGGCATTCCACATCGCTGGTTCTATGGCATTCAAGGATGCTATGGCTAAGGGTGGCGCTGTTCTTCTTGAGCCTATCATGAAGGTTGAAGTTACAATGCCTGAGGAGTACCTCGGAGATGTAATCGGAAGCTTGAATGCTAAGCGTGGTCAGATTGAAGGTATGGATGATATCGGTGGTGGTAAGATCGTTAGAGCTTTCGTTCCACTTGCTGAAATGTTTGGTTACTCTACACAGCTTCGTTCATCTACACAGGGTCGTGGTAACTACTCTATGTTCTTCGAGAAATATGCTCAGTGTCCAAAGAACATTCAGGATAAGGTTCTTAGTGACAGAAAAGCATAATTCAAGCAAATTATTCTTCAAGTTTGGATATGAGGATGATTCCTCTTATCCACGCTTGAAAACATATAAAAATCTATTATATTTAAGTGAAAAGGGCTTGAAAATATTGCATTATGTTTGCTATAAGGTTTTTTAGGGAATAAAAAGCCGAAGAGGGTAATTTTTAGGG
>CALYVE010000206.1 GCA_945492935.1 uncultured Lachnospiraceae bacterium | reverse complement strand
AAATCTAATATGGCGCAAAATATGCTTGCACCCCCCGCAAGCGGCAGTGGAAAAACAATGCTGACATGCGGCTTACTTGCGGCATTCAAAAAACGACAACTTCATATAGCGGCAATGAAATGCGGTCCTGATTATATTGATCCGATGTTTCACCGCAAGGTGCTTGGCATTTGTACCGGAAATCTTGACAGCTATTTTATGAGTGAGGATGATTTAATCAACTGTCTTGTAAAAAAAGCAATCGAAAATGACATCACGATAGTAGAAGGTGTTATGGGTTATTATGATGGGCTTGGAGGTGCGACAACGCAGGCATCTGCTTATGAGATTGCGCGTGTGACAAAGACAGCTGCCATACTGATTGTTGACTGTAAAGGGGCAAGTGTGACACTCGCCGCTACGATTAAGGGTATGATAGATTTTCGGTCAGACAGCAACATTGCAGGTGTGATTTTAAATCGTATAACCGAGGGCTTTTATGAGAAGATAAAGCCTGTGATTGAACATGAATGTGGCGTACCGGTTGTGGGATATGTGCCGATTCTTAAGGATATGGAAGTACCGTCGAGACATCTTGGACTTTATGCTCCGGAAGAGATGGAAGCATTTGGCGCATGGGCGAACCGGCTTGCCGAAATCTTTGAGAAGACGATTGACCTGGATCGGATTCTTGCGTTTGCAGATGCGGCAGAGGCACTTGTTCGAAACGAGAAGCCAGTGCAAAAGGAAACCAAAACCAATCCCGAAAATCTGCCGACAATCGCAGTTGCAAGAGACGAAGCCTTTGCATTTTACTATGACGAAAATATGGAACTGTTAAAGAAGCTTGGAGCAAAGCTGATTGAATTCTCACCGCTTCGCGATCGGGAGCTTCCGTCGGATGTTGACGGACTTGTTCTGGGAGGCGGATATCCAGAGCTTTACGCAAAAATGCTTTCTGAAAATGTGGGAATGCGGACATCCATTTATGAAAAATGCATGAATGGGTTACCGTGCATTGCAGAATGCGGAGGATTTTTATATTTGCAGAAATCGCTTGAGGGCGATGACAAAACGGTTTATCCGATGTGTGACGTACTTCATGGTGAGGGCTTTCGAACAACACGGCTTCAGCGTTTTGGATATATGGAGGCAAGAATTGATACCGACGGAATGATTGGAAAACATACAATTTTAAAAGGTCATGAATTTCACTATTGGGATTGTACGCAAAACGGCGCAGATGCGACGGCGTATAAGCCAACGTCGCCGGATAAACAATATAAATGTATTGTTCATACCGATACGATGTTCGCGGGATTTCCGCATTTTAATTACTACAGTAATCCGGAAGCTTTGCGAGGCTTTGTCAGAGCCTGCAGCAAATACAAACAATATAAAGAGAGAACTATATGATAAAACGAAGCAAGGACAAAATGACAGAGCAATATTATGAAATCTATGCACAGGCGAAGGCGCGATGGGATAGTATTGCGAAGCCGATTGACAGTCTTGGCATTCTTGAGGAGCATGTTTGTAAGCTCTGTGCAATTGCAGGCGATAGCAGACCGTATGATTTATCGAAACGTGCACTGGTTGTCCTATGTGCGGATCATGGAGTTGTGCGGGAAGGTGTTACACAGACGGGGAGCGAGGTGACAAGAATTGTTGCCGAAAATTTTGCGGCGAACTGCTCTAGTGTAAATTATATGTCCGGTGTTGCCGGTGTTGATGTGTTTTCGGTTGATATCGGTATGCAGGGGGAGTCTTATCCTGAGAAAAAAATTGTGCAGGGAAAGGTAATTGACCGCAAGGTGGATTATGGTACCCATAATTTGGCAATAGAGCCGGCCATGACAATGCAGCAGTGTAATAAGGCTATAGAGACAGGCGGGGAAATTGTCAGGGAATTAAAACAAAAAGGCTACAATATCATTTGTACAGGTGAGATGGGAATTGGCAACACAACGCCATCGTCTGTACTTGCTGCTCTTTTGCTTAACCGGACGGCAGAGCTTGTGACCGGTCGCGGAGCGGGGCTGGATGACAAAGGATTATCAACTAAAAAGCAGGTTGTTGCAAGGGCAGTTGACCGTTTGAAGAAGAAACAAATTACGGACCCGGTGCAAATGCTTGCAGAGGTTGGTGGTTTTGAAATAGCAGGAATGGTAGGAATGTATTTAGAAGGAGTGAAGGAGCGTGTTCCGATTGTGATTGACGGTGCAATATCTTCCGTTGCGGCACTTGTAGCGACTGCAATCGATGCAAGGGTTCCGATGTATGCATTTGCTTCGCATGTGTCAGAGGAACCAATCGGAGTTCTCGTTCAAAAGGAACTCCGGCTTCCTGCAATGATTCACGGAAAATTATGTCTCGGGGAAGGAAGTGGTGCCGTTGCATTGCTGCCGCTTCTTGATATGGGACTTTCGGTATATAAAAACATGGGAACATTTGATGATTTGCAGATTGAGGCTTATGACCGTACAGGGAAGCCGGTACAGTAGAGAGGGTACTATGAAAAACTACAACACAAAAGGAAAAGATATCATAATGGCATATTTAAAGGATCATGCGGACGGGAACTTCAGTGCCAATGATATATTTCAGTATTTGGAAGAACATAATAGCAAAATGAATATTTCCACTGTTTATCGAAATTTGGACAAATTCGTAGATCAGGGAATGCTTATGAAGCTCAAGAATCCGGACGATGATTTTTGCAGATATCAGTACAAGCATCCGGATGGAAATTGTGATGATCATATTCATATGCAGTGTCGCAATTGCGGCAGGGTGTTCCATTTAGAGTGTGGATTTATGGAGGAGCTGTCAAAGCATTTGTTTGCACATCACGGCTTCACAATCGAGAGTGCGGGTTCCATGATAAAAGGACTATGCGGCGAATGCAACACGGACGTATCATTTGAAGCAGCGCATTTGCATGAGGCGGAACATTCACAGGAAGCATCACATTTGCATGAGGCGAAACATCCGCAGGAGACGGTTCACCCGCATGAAATTGAAAAGAAGAGTTTTTCAATTATTACGGAGGAACTTCAGGATATACAACTGGATCCTTTACAGGAGCCGATTATTAAACGCTGTATTCATACATCTGCGGATTTTGATTATGTTGAGAATCTCTGCTTCTCGGACCATGCGGTTGAAAAACTCCATGCGGCAATAAAAAACGGAGCATGCATTGTGACCGACACGCAGATGGCGAAGGCAGGAATAAACAGTACGGAGCTTGCAAAATATGGCGGTGAGGTATTTTGTTTTATGCGTGATTCGGATGTTGCCGCTGCGGCAAAGAAACGTGGCTGCACACGGGCGGTTGTGAGTATGGAAAAGGCAGCAACGCTCGGCAAACCGCTTATTTTTGCAATTGGAAATGCGCCAACTGCCCTTCTGTGTCTTTATGATTTAATTCAGAAAGGAAAGCTTAACCCGGAGGGAATCATCGGTGTGCCGGTCGGCTTTGTAAATGTAGTTGAGGCAAAGGAACAGATTATGCGTGCGGATATTCCGTATATCGTAGCGCGCGGACGCAAAGGCGGAAGCAATGTGGCAGCAGCGATTTGCAATGCGCTTTTGTACCAGCTTCGAGATATGGAAAATCATTAAGAAACAGAACCTTACGATAATAATTTGTATGGAAATGAGTTGAGGATACTGTATGTTATATGTTGTTACGGGTGGAAGCGGCAGCGGAAAATCAGCACTCGCGGAAGCAAAAGTACGACAACTAAAAATGCGTTCTACAGGCAATTGTTACTACGTTGCGACGATGCTTGCTACAGATGACGAGGAAACAAAAAAACGTATTG
>CALYVE010000205.1 GCA_945492935.1 uncultured Lachnospiraceae bacterium | reverse complement strand
CACCGTGAAGAAAGCGTCCGGGTAAGAATCGTGCCAACGATTACTTGACAGAAACGCGCTTACATGAGTGTTTGACGATGGAAAAGAGATAGGGTATTATACTATTAGAAAATAGAAAAATGAGTAGGAAGTGAGAAGAAATGAAAAAAATGCAAAGAAACATACGAAAAACAATATGCATGACATTAATGGTGCTTACAATACTCTGTTCATTTTCGATAGATTCCAAGGCGGCAGATGCGGGCAAATGGGTTTCGGAAGGAAATAACTGGAAATATCAGTTAGAGGATGGAAGCTATGTTAAAAATACGTTTCGGATGATTGACGGATACAAATACTATTTTGATTCTGCAGGAGTAATGGCGAAGGGCTGGTTCTATGTAGGAACAAGAACCTCGAGTGATGGAAAGGTTTACAAGAACTGGTATTATACATCGGCCGGCGGAAAGATATTGACAGGCTGGCGTCTGATTGATGGCGTTTGGTATTATTTCTATCTAGACGGTAAAATGGCGGCTGATGCGGTTGTCGACAACGGCAAATATTACGTCAATTCAAAGGGTGCGTATGTCGGCAAGGCAGGAACCTGGCAAAAAAATACAAAGGGCTGGTGGTATGAAAGTGCAGATACGGATCGATTTTGGAGCTTGAAGTATGGCAGATATGTGAACTATCCGTCGAACGATGTTGTCTTGATTGAAGGAAAATATTACGGCTTTGACCGTAATGGTTACATGGTGCGCGGCTGGTATGATTTTGGCTGGAGCAGCAATGGCCAACATATCTATGTCTGGTATTACTTTAACCGGGATGGTTCGGGTGCAGATGGCTGGCAGCAGATTAATGGCAAGTGGTACTACTTCGAAAACGGATATATGTTCAGTGATACAGTTGTCGAGGGAAAATATTATGTTGGTCCAAACGGCGCCTACGTAAAAACAATTCCGCAAGCAAACCGTACGAACGGTGCATGGAAGCAAAACAGTATCGGTTATTGGTACCGGTATGCTGACGGAACTTATCCAAAGAATGAAAGAGCAAAAATAAATGGTGCCTGGTATTACTTTGACGGAAATGGTTATATGAAGACCGAATGGATTAAGGTAGACGGCGTCTGGTATTATCACATTCCTACAGGTAGTGCAGCAATCGGCTGGTATAAGGTCGACGATATTTGGTATTACTTTGGCGAAGACGGAGCAATGTATAAAAATACGATTGTCGACGGATATTATTTAAATAACAGTGGAGCATGTACAGGTAAGATTCCGCCGACAACAGCTATTGATGTGAAATAACATTATGCGATAGGGGAAATTTGTGAAGAAGAAATTATTATGGATCCTTGGCATATGTCTTTTGTTGGCGGCAACGGTTATACCGGCAAAGCCTACATATGCCGAAGATGAGAAAACGTATATTTCCGGTGGCGGAGTCAATCGTGCCATTTTTGGTGACGGTTCGATAACGGATGCGCAATCGGGCGAAGAAACGGATTCGCTTTTTATCGGTGCGGCTCCGGAACAAAGAGTAGACGGATACTTAACATATAGTGAAGCGGTTTCCTATATGCGAAGCCAGATGGTTTCCAGAAGAACCGGATTTTTGTTGAAGGTTGCGATGGCAGCCGATTTGAAACAGGATGGGGTGTACGAAGCATTTTTAAAGGATGTTTGCGCGGAGACAGATTCGCCTGTGGAGGGTGATTATCTTTTGATGCATTTCCGCAATTATGGATATTCGGGAACGCGAGAGAATAAAACGGTATCCGGAATGTATTTGTATACGCTGAATATTACATTCAAATACCTTTCAACGGCAATGGAAGAACGCATGCTAAACCTCGAGATAGACAATATTCTCAAACAATTAAACCTTGAGCAGGATAATGAATATCAAAAGGTTCAGAAAATATATGATTATATTGCGTCAAATATTACCTATGATAACGAAGCATTTGAAATGCTAAAAAAAGTGGAAGCACTGGAGAATAACAAGACGAGCAATGACAATACCGATTATTATTCGTATCTTGATCAGAATCCGTATTGGGGGGCCTGGTCTGCGTATGGTGCTGTCTTCAAGAAAACATGTGTATGTCAGGGATATGCAAACTTGTTTTACCGTCTTGCGAGAGAGGCAGGACTTAGCGTTCGCTCCATACGCGGTACCTCATTTGGAGGAGGTCATGCCTGGAATATTGTCCGTATCGGCAAATATTATTACAATGTTGATGTGACATGGGATGCAGGAGCGACATCTTATTCCTATTTTCTGAAAAACGCAAGTACCTTTTATAATCATTCCAGATATTCTGATTATTTGACGGGAAGCTTTAACGCCGCATATCCGATTGCACCGGATTCCTTTTCTGCCGGTAATTATAATCCAAATGAATATGTGACATCTGTTGCAATTGCGCAAGGGGAAGATATTGAAATGCGACTAGGTTCGCGGAGAACTTTTTCTGCAAAGGTTTTGCCGGCGGCAGTAACGAATAAGAATATCGTCTGGTCAAGCTCCGATACGAATGTGGCAACCGTTGATTCGACCGGTAAAGTCACGATAAAGAATTTGGGCACGACCATTATTACTGCCAGATCGGTGAACAATTCCGTTGTTTATGATACATGTCATGTGACAGTGACGGATACAGGCTGGGTTGATTATGACGGCACTTGGCGTTATATTGTGTCAGGCAGTCGTGTGACCGGCTGGAAAAAAATTGGCAGTTGCTGGTATTATTTTGATTCTTATGGCAACATGAAGACCGGTTGGGTAAAGACCGGTGGAAAATGGTATTATTTAAGTGAAAATGGACAGATGAAAACCGGCTGGCTGCTCGAAAATAAGCAATGGTATTATTTGCGTGCGGACGGTTCCATGGCAACCGGCTGGGTAAAGGATAAAGGCTATTGGTATTATCTGGCTGAAAATGGGAGCATGAAAACCGGCTGGATAAAGGTAACCGGCTGTTGGTATTATTGCAATTCATATGGACAGATGCAAAAGGGCTGGCTTGAAGATGGTGGGAAATGGTACTATTTAACGGCAGACGGTTCCATGAAAAAGGGCTGGTCGAAGCATGGGGATGATTGGTATTACTTTGATAACAGTGGTGCAATGGTAACAGGCGCATACACCATTGGCTCAACCGTTTATTATTTTAACAGTATCGGAGTCTGGATTCCATAAGGAAGAAACACACATTTTTTTACAAAAAAGAAAAAATGCTCGCATATGCAAAAAAAGACTTGCATATTGCGAGCTTTTGTTGTATATTTTGTTCATGAAAATAACGTTATTGGATTACGTGAACAAAACACGAAAAAGGAGAAAATGATTTTTATGCTACTTTCCACTGCCCATTTGCAAATAATAGCAGATGCACTTGGTGTAACAACGGATCAAATCGAAAACATTACTTTACAGAAAAAGGGAATGTCAAACCATTCGTTTGAATTAACCTGCAAGGGACAAAGGTATATTTTTCGAATTCCGGGCGAAGGCACAGATAAGTTTATTAAACGCGAACAGGAACAACAGGTATATCAGGTTATAGCCGATAAGGGATTTTGTGACAATCCGGTTTATATTAATGCAGAAAACGGCTGTAAGCTTGCCATATTTTTGGATGATGTACATGTTTGCAATGATGATGATATCGGTGAGCTGACGCAATGCATGTCGTTATTACGAAAGCTGCATAATATGAAGCTTCAGGTTGATCATACATTCGATTTATATCGGGAAATCAATTCGTATGAGGCGCTTTGGGGGGGAAAACCTTTCACATTCATACGGTACGTTGCGTAGAAA
>CALYVE010000204.1 GCA_945492935.1 uncultured Lachnospiraceae bacterium | reverse complement strand
TTGTGATTGGATGGCAAGGGAAAAGAAGGATTCGGAAAATTTTGCCATCAGAAAACGAAATTTGCGAATTGGATGGTAAAAAACCAGGAGAGCCGAGAAAGATGTTGCCATCAGAAAATGAAATAAGTGGATTGGATGGCAAAAAACCAGGAGAGCCGAGAAAGATGTTGCCATCAGAAAATTAAATAAGTGGATTGGATGGCAAAAAACCAGGAGAGCGAGAAAGATGTTGCCATCAGAAAATTAAATAAGTGGATTGGATGGCAAAGCTCAAGCGAGCGTTGATCATATACATGTTGGGATACAGGTTTGAAAGATAGAGAGCTCGAAAGACAAGGCCCTTGAAAGACAAGGCCCTCGAAAGACAAGGTCCTTGAACAATAAGGCCCATAAAAGAAAAGAACCATATAAGACAAGGAGGTTGAAGGATGAAGAAAAAAAGATTGAAAATTGTTACATATGTACTGTCTGTTCTTATGGCTGTTCTATCCTGCGGACCTCAACGGGTTCAGGCTGCGGATTCGCTGGATGTGCAAATTGAACAGGCAGAGGGCGCGGTTGCTGCAGCTGAGGAAAATTATGAGGCGGTGAAGGCACAGTATGATAGAGGTTGTCTTGGATTTGTTGAATGGATGCTGCAGAAGGATAACCTTACAGATGCGCAGAAGAAGGATTTGAATGCAGCGAAAAAAAGTCTATGAAGATGCAATGGAAGAAAGCTTTCTTCTTTGGGCAGATGGCGATAAAACCGGATTTCCGTCATTTCGAAATGATATGGTTGTATGCCTTGGGGATGCCGGTGATGGTATTTCTATTTCGTCGGCGAAATATGCTCTTCCAATGTTATACAGCATTAATGAGAAGAGAAGGACGGATGATATTTTTGTCGGAGCGATGAAACGTCGTGATTCTTATGTCAATTTTTATTTGATGGCGGTTGCACAGACCGGTGCAAACCGAGGAGCCGGGTTGCGCGATCACTCAAGGCTTAGCGTTTCTTGTGAAAATTTGGCATTTGGTTATTCGGATGCGGTAAATATGTGGTATAAGGAAAAATCAAATTTTAAAGCAACGATGAGTAGTCTTGGCATGGAAGCATTGACATCGGAAGCGGATTTGAAAATGGTTGAGGACAATAATACAAAGATAATTGGTCATTACACGAATTTATTCCTTACAGATGAACAGGTTATGGGTGTAGGCTTTTGTCAATATGGTGCAGCAGCAAGCTGTTATAATGCACACAGGAATTTAAAGAGTTTCGGCTATGAATATTATACGGTCGATGCATATGTTGCGCTTTTTAATGAGTATTGTGAAACAGTTGATATTAAGGATGCAAAGGAAGCGGTTGATGCGGCAAAGGCAGCATTAGAACAGTTAAAACAGCAGAAATATGCAAAATGCACAGGTCATTCGTTTGTCTCAAAGAGTCATTTTGATGCAACTTGCACGCAGGACGGCGGAGATTTGTACGAATGTTCAAAATGTGGTAAGCCGGAATATAGAAATGTGGTAGAGGCACCGGGGCATACAATGGTTGATGGTGTTTGCTCTGTATGTTCCGTTACAGGACCGAAAACCATGAATGATATCTATATTACGTATGACGGTAAAAAAACAAGTATTTCCCCGGTTGCCATTGAGGAAGGAGCAACTGCGATATTATCATTTTCATTTACGTCCGCCTCTGAAGTCCCGCTGTATGACGAATTTCTTGTAGAAGTTGCTGATACGAGCATTGCAGAATATGAACCGCAGTTTAATTCGAGAGGTCTGATTTATGTAAAGAAACCGGGTATCACAACGATAACAGTGACTTCGGTTGTAAATCCAAGTCTCACAAAAACAATTAAAATCGATGCAACGGATGTGGGTGGACATGCGTATTCGATGGCGCCGATTGAACCGGGCAGTGGAATCGCTTATCAAACCTGTACGAAGTGCGGTCGTATGAATACATACACGATTCCGACAAGTGTTTCGAAGGTATATTGGTCAAATGGAAGTGGATCAACAATTGTGCCGACTTCGTATACGGTTGGCGATACCGTAACCGTTTCACCTTATTTTGAACCTTCGAATGCACAGCTTGTGGATTTTGATGTTATTTCATCCAATCCGTCGCATGTGAGTGTAGAGAGAAAATCGAGTTATCCTCGAAAAGCTTATTTGCATATATTAGAACCGGGAGATGTGATAATCACAATTGTCAATAAATATGATTCCAGCGTAAAAGTGGAGTACGTACTTGACTGTGCGGAAGAAAATGGTCATACATACGGTTCTTCACAAATTGATGCAACCAATTTTATAATCAAAAAAACGTGTACAGGCTGTGGGCATGTTGACCAAACAAAACTTCCATCAGCAATAAACGGATTTAAGGTCACGAAAACATTTTATGCGAATGGTCGTTTCGTTAAGTCCGGTTCCATGCTTCCGCAGGATGTAAATCAGGATTACGATACTACTATTCAGGTGGATTTCACACCGTCTGCCAGCAGTTGTATATATGATTTTGATTTTTCGACATCAGACAGTTCGATTTGTACCGTTGAAAAAACAGATGAACGTACAGCGAATATTTCATTCCTAAAGCCGGGGGAAGTGACGGTTACCGCAACATCAAAATATACACCGAGTCTGAAGTATGAGCAGAAATTATATGTTGCAGAACCGGGTGGTCATACGTATGAACAGCTTCCTTCAGAAAAATGTCTTGTTCATGCTGCGACATGTACGAAAGCAGCGGAATATTATAAAGTATGTTCCGGCTGTGGCTATATTTCAAACATAACGTACACAAGCGGTAAAGCATTAGGTCATGATATGTCTTGTACATTCTGTTGGAATTCGAGTTCAGACGTGGATTATACAATTAAATGTAACCGCGAAAACAAAAGCATCTCTTCAGGAAAGGTGGGAAGCATCAGAGAGGTATCCCGCGAGTATGCAACGTGCGTCAAACCTGAAAAGATTACATATGAGGCTTTGGTTACATATGGCGGAGTTACATTTAAGAATCAGTATACAGATATTACGACAAAATATGCTGACCATGCGTGGGATGCAGGGACTGTTGTTACGGAGCCGACTTGTCAGGCACAAGGTAAGAAGCAGTATGAATGCCGTGTCTGTCATGAGATGAAGGATGAAACACTTCCTCTTGGCTGTCACAGATTTGCAAATGGATATTGTGTTGTCTGTGAGAAAAAGTGTACGCAGGATGAATGTGAGCACAACTTTGTTGAAAAAACATGTTTAGAAGCACTTGTGCAGGCGGCAAGTTGCACAACGAGTGCAAAGTATTATAAGGTATGTGAATATTGTGAGTTGATATCGGACGAGACATATTCAAGCGGCGAGCCGCTCGGCCATGCATATGAGAATGGTATTTGCGTAACATGTGGTGCAAGTAATATTGTTGAGGGCTGGTATCAGACAGAAAATGGTTTGGTATACAGGCTGACGGACGGTAGTATGCTTTCAGATGGCTGGCATATGCTTGATAACGTTTGGTATTATTTTAATGCAGACGGGACAGCACAGACCGGTTGGATGCAACTTGGAAGCAAATGGTATTTCTTTGATGATAAGGGAGCTATGCAAACGGGTTGGCAACAGCTTTCGGGTAAATGGTATTACTTTACCAGCGGCGGAACAATGGTAACCGGTTGGAAGCAGCTTTCGGGTAAATGGTATTACTTTGCAAGCGGCGGAGCAATGGTCACGGGCTGGCAACAGCTTTCGGGTAAATGGTATTATTTTGCAAGTGGCGGAGCAATGGTCACGGGCTGGCAACAGCTTTCGGGTAAATGGTATTACTTTG
>CALYVE010000203.1 GCA_945492935.1 uncultured Lachnospiraceae bacterium | reverse complement strand
GCGATTATGCAAGATTCCATATTATCAATCAGGAAGGCGGTGTGTATTTTGACACGGATGTTGAATTGTTAAAGCCGATTGATGATATCGTGGAGCGTGGTCCGTTTATGGGGATTGAGCGTGGGGAGGAAAGCGTCAACGTTGGACTTGGCTTTGGTGCATATGCAGGATTTCCTTTTTTGAGTGAAGTGCTTGCATACTATAAGACGCAGCATTTTCGTAAGGAGGATGGCACGCTTGATCAGACAACGGTTGTGACTCGTGTGACGAATCTTCTCAAACAGTATGGATATAAGAATGTTAACAAAAAGCAGTATGTGCATAAGGTGTATATCTATCCGACAGAGTATTTCTGCCCAATGGATTATCTTACATGCAAGGTAAAGATTACGCCGAAGACACGTACGATTCATCATTATGCATCTTCGTGGGTGAACGATTCGGGCTTTGGCTACCAAAAGCGCATGAAAGTGCTGGCATCAATTGTCGGCAGCAAAAATGCACTTCGAATTGATACGGCAGCCTACAAGGTATTTACAAAATGTAAGAACTTGATTAAGAAAAGATAGATTTGGAATTGGCGAAAGGAGCTTCGCATGTGTGATAAAACAATCGCAGTCATTATGACTGCATACAACGAGGAAGAAATATGGATTCATGAGTGCATGCAGTCCATTTTGACACAGACCTACAAGGATTTTCATCTTTATGTACTGCTTGACAATCCGGAAAATGAGTCACTGAAAACCATTTTGCGCAATTACGAGAAAGAGGACACACGCGTGTCATTTTATGTGAATGACCAAAATCTCGGACTTGTGAAATCCTTAAACAAATTGCTTGGCATGGTGACAGAGGAATTCGTTGCGCGGATGGATGCGGATGATGTGATGGAGGTCGCACGTTTGGAAAAGGAAATGCAGTTTATGGAAGAACATGCACTTGATTTTGTAATCTCGAACTGCAGCTTTCTTTATGCGAATGGCAAAATCGGAAAAGGGGCAACGATTCCGACCTTGATTGGAGAGCAATTCAATGAGGCACAAAAGTACGGAAATGTTTCCATGCATAACACATGGCTTCAAAAAAAATCCGTATATGATGCATTGGGAGGGTATCGCCTTGTAGCGCATTGCGAGGATTATGACTACGTGCTTCGTGCGATTCAGGCAGGCTACAAGATTGGTCGTATGGACGAGGAGCTTGTGAAGTACCGTTTGCGGGACACAAGCATTTCTGCGATGTATGCAAAGGAGCAGTTTGAGAAGTCCCGTCTACTCCGTTATGCATATTCAAAAGGAAAACGCATCGACATGCTTTCGCCGGATAAGCTGAATGAGGTTTACTCTGCGTATAGTGATGAGGAGAAAGAGAAGTTTGCGAAGGCAAAGCAGGATATCGATGGATTCTGCAGCAAGCTTTATGATGGTAAGCTTGCCGGTGCAGCCGTTGATGCTGCGAAGATGCTGCTTAGCAATAAGGAAGCACGGAAGCTGTTTGTGAATTCCATGGTGAATAATCGTAAGATGAAAGCGGTTTATAATAAGAAAGAGCAATAGATTGGAGAAAAATTATGGCAAAGGTTGCAGTGATAGTACCTGTATACAATGTTGAAAAATACTTGGCACGTTGCTTGGATAGTTTGCTGGATCAGGATTATGAAGATTATCAGATTGTCTGTGTCAACGATCAAAGTCCTGACAACAGTCAGGCGATTCTGGATGCGTACGAAGCGAAATATCCGGAGAAAATAAAGTGCTTCATGAATCCTGTAAATACGAGCTGTGGTGGAGCCCGTATGCTTGGTATGGCAGAGACACAAAGTGAATATGTCATGTTTGTAGACAGCGATGATTATGTTGCACGCGATTATATCAGTACATATCTGAAGGAAATCGAGTCAACAAAGTCTGACGTTGTCGTTGGTGGTTTTATTCGTGATGTTGAGGGCAAGCTGACGAGACATAAGGCACCAAAGGGTGCATGGGGCGTGCTTGTTTATGTTATCTCCTGCGCAAAAATGTACCGCAAGTCGTTCCTCTTAAAACATAATCTCGGATTCTCAAATATTCGTACGGGCGAGGATATTTATTTTAGTATGAGCCTGTTTTACAGCAAGGCAAAGATAACGGTTATGGATTATGAGGGGTACTACTATTATTGTAACAATACTTCTATCACAAGGGCAATGAACTACGAGAGTAATCACGAGTGCTTTGTGAGCGAGATATATAGTAAGTTTTTGGCAGACTTCGATATCAGTAAGCTTTCCGAGAAACGTCGCCGCGCGATTGAGTATACATACATTGCAAATATGGTAAATGCGCTTATTACCTATGATCATGGATGTAAACCAAAGCTTATGAAAAAGAAGTATGAATATGTCATGAAGGATATGAAGGAAAAATTCCCGGATTATAAGCATAATCCTTACATCGGTATTTTTAAGCCACGCGGGGCTCACGCGAAGGTTCGTGTCGGGGTTGGCATTCTTATGGGACTCCAGCGTGTGAAGCTTGACCTTCCGGCTTTGTATCTCATTTCGTTGTTTTAGTAATTAATTTCCATATGCAGATGGAGTTTGTGGATGAGGTTTTTTTGTGCGTGTGATTGATGTTGTTGCGTGCGGATTGCACGTGTGGATGAAAGATGTGGATGCAGTAAGCAAAGGATATATACAATTTTGCATGTGGAAATATTTCCGGCATCTATGAAATACGTTGAGGATATTATGGGAAATAAGGACAACATTTTATCAAATCGAATAAATGGTATGAATTATAACGCGAGCATGCTTCGTTTTGTAGCGGCACTTATGGTTATCGTTTCACACGCCTTTGCACTTACGACCGAGGGTGATGACTGGCTGATGGCTATCACGGATGGACAGATGACAATGGGTGGTTTTGCAGTATCTGTTTTCTTTGCGTTTAGTGGTTTTTACGTTACACGTTCCATCAAGAAGTTCAAGGGAAGTATGCGAAGCTTTAGGTGGGCGAGAATCAAGCGATTACTTCCATCGCTCGCCCTTGGTATCGCAGTGTTAACGTTTGTTATCGGGCCGATTATGACCGATTTATCTGTCAGCGAATATTTTCGTAGCTTCGGCACATACAAATTTCTTGCAAATGCGGTATTTGTGCCAATACATGAGCTGCCCGGCGTGTTTGCAAACAATGAGGTTTTGCATACCGTAAACGGAGCGCTCTGGACACTTCCTGTGGAGGTCCTTTGCTATATTTCTCTTGTCGTTGTACATGAATTGAAACTCCTTGAGAAAAAAAAGGGCGGTATTCTTGCAGTACTAGTTGGACTTGGAGTGACGGTAATTGCATTTGTGGCTAAGTACACGGGTGTAGAAATTCTTGCATCAATGGTAGCACCAATTACATGCTTTTATGTGGGTGCCGTTTTGTACGTTTATTCAGACGCTGTTTCAGTTGATTGGAAAAAAATCTGCTTCTCGATTTTGATTATGGTTGTTGCAACCTTTTGTGGAGTGCTCGGCTATGTGGCGAGTGTTGCACTTCCGTGTGTTGTTCTTTTGTTGATTTACTCCGGTGACTACATGCCAAAAAGTGTGAAGCTGCTTGGAGATATTTCATATGAAATGTACCTGGTCGGTTTCCCGATTCAGCAGGCAATTATTTCATTATTCGGTGGCAATATGAATCCATATCTGAATATGGTGATTGCGAAACCGATTGATATTGTGATTGGATATTTGATTTATAAGATTGTGAATCATAAGAAGTAAGACGGGTGTATAAGATATGACCGAGGAAATGGCACTTGCTTTTGGTTGAAGAATTGCCATTGGGAAAATGGCAATGAAAGATTGGAATTTTAGGATTGGATATAGAAGGATCGGAATT
>CALYVE010000202.1 GCA_945492935.1 uncultured Lachnospiraceae bacterium | reverse complement strand
CCGCCCAAATCGTGCATCTTTGTGCAAAATTATGAGCGGTTCAAATTCTTAATAAAAAAGATTACTTACTAGTCTGCTTCTTTGAAGCCTTTTCAGCCTTCTCAGTCTTCTCTTCTGCTACATCTTCGTCATCCTTAACAATCGCACTGCCTGCCTTCTCAATCTCGGCAATCGCATTCTTGTGCATAGGAATACGACAGTTCTTGTTGTTACCGAACTCAACGATAACAGTTGTATCGTCTACGATATCAAGAATTGTTCCGTAAAATCCACCGGTTGTCATGATGTTGTCACCCGGCTCCATAGCCTTGTGAAGTTCCTCAATCTGTTTCTTCTGCTTCTTCTGTGGGCGGATTAAAATAAAGTAAAATACAACAATCCAAACTAAAATTACTAAAATCATCGCTGTTGCACTTGTGCCCACACTTCCAGACGCGTTAGTCTCATCTAAAAACATTTTATATTCCTCCTAATGGTTGTTAAAGCCTTCTAATCTCATCTTTTTGTATTCAGCAAAACGATGCTCCTCTATGGCTTCACGAATCTCACTCATCATATTATTATAAAAATGAAGATTATGCAATACACAAAATCTCATTCCCAACATTTCTTTTGCCTTCAGCAAATGTCGAATATATGCCCTTGAATATCGCTTACAAGCCGGACAATCGCAATCTTCCTGAATCGGACGGTCATCCTTTTCATACTTCGCATTAAATAAATTCAGCTTGCCGTGATTTGTATAAACATGACCATGACGTCCATTTCTTGACGGATATACACAATCGAAGAAATCCACACCACGTTCTACAGCCTCCAAAATATTTGCAGGCGTTCCGACACCCATAAGATAGGTAGGTTTATTCTGTGGCAAATACGGAACCGTCACATCAAGAATATGATACATCTCTTCGTGAGACTCGCCTACTGCAAGCCCACCGATTGCATAACCATCCAAATCCATATCTACAATACGTTTTGCATGTTCCGTGCGAATATCATCAATGACGCCACCTTGATTAATACCAAATAAAAGCTGTGCCTTATTGATAGTATCCTCCAACGAATTAAGTCTTGCCATCTCAACCTTACAGCGTTCAAGCCAACGCGTAGTGCGATCTACCGATGGCTGAATATAGGAGCGATCCGCTTTCGCAGGCGGACACTCATCAAATGCCATGGCAATTGTAGAACCAAGATTTGACTGAATTTGCATACTCTCCTCCGGCCCCATAAAAATATGTCTCCCGTCTACATGAGACTGGAAGGTTACACCTTCTTCTTTTATCTTGCGCAATCCGGCAAGAGAAAACACTTGAAATCCACCGGAATCCGTGAGGATTGGTTTATTCCAGGACATAAATTTATGCAATCCACCCATTTCTTTGATGAGCTTATCTCCCGGACGAACATGCAAATGGTATGTATTCGAAAGCTGTACTAACGTGCCGATTTCCTCAAGGTCCTCCGTCGAAACGGCACCTTTAATCGCGGCCACGGTACCAACATTCATGAATACCGGTGTTTGAATGACACCATGAACAGTATGAAATTCGCCTCTCTTGGCATTTCCATCAGTTGTAATTAGCTTGTACATGAAAATCTCTCTTTACTTTCTAATTTATTATGCAGGAAAAATCCCGTAAACACTCATTCTTCATCAGTCTATCATATCTTTTTCATAAAAGAAAGACCACAAAAACGTCTTAGAGCAAAATGATCGCATGCTATCACTCCGTAACAACCTTTTTTTGCGGAAGCGTTCCCGGAATGGAACCATCACCGCGAAGAAAGCGTCCGTATAAGAACTGTCAATGAAGTGCTTATTTTTGAACAACCAGCTTTCAATGCGGATGATGGATTCCATGCAGGGACATTTGCGACCGTCAGTACTTAATGAGTGCAACGCACGAATTTAGTACTGCTACGTGGAGCAACTAAGCGGAAGCGGTCCCGGAATGGAACCATCACCGCGATGAAAGCGTCCGTATTAAAAGAGCATCAACGACAAATTAACAGAACCAAAAAAGAAGAAGGATTGATTTTACACATCATTCCCCTTATAATGCAAATATCACGTTTGGAGGTTTTCATTATGTTTCGCATTTGGGGCAAAATAATCAAAAACGGAAAAACAATCAACGATCATACTGTATGTATCGATGATTATACTATGACTCGCACAAAAAAGGTGTACCAAGCCCTGGACGAACTATGCTACACCTTTGATCTTTCAAAACCGATATGGTTGCAATCAAACCAAACTGATTTTCTATATCATGCAAGAACACGTTTCACGCAAGATAACTTTATTGATTCGATTGATTTTGATTATCTTGATTTTCAAGTAATTGAGGAAGAATATTAACCTTCCGACTTCAGATTACCGATAATCTTAGCTACTTCATTTAATTCTACAATGAATGCGTTTAATTCTTCTAAGTTTGTCTCGCAAAGTGCTGCCGAAGACTGTGCATTTGCAGCGATTTCTTCACTTGCTGCCTGCTGATTTGCAAGACCGTCAATAATTGCATTGTTTGATGCATCAAGGTTTCCGCTAAGCTGATCCAACTGCTCCATACAGTTATGTAATTCATCTACCACACCGGAAATCGCCTGGAACGAATCGTCAACTGCCTCAATATACTTAGACTGCTCATCAACCGATTCCACACTTTGGCGAACCAATGTTGATGTCTGATTTGCAAGCTCTGTAATACCACGGAGCAATTCTGTAATACTGTCTATCGAATTACGTGTATCATCTGCAAGCTTACGAATCTCATTTGCAACGACTGCAAAACCACGTCCCTGCTCACCGGCTCTCGCGGCCTCAATCGAAGCATTTAAGGCAAGCAGATTTGTCTGACTTGAAATCTGGTAAATGATCTGTGTAATCTCTTCAGCGGATACAATCTTATCACAAAGATCCATCGAAACTCTTGTTACGTCCTGATTAGCAACATTGATTTCATCGGAACGCTCTTTCAGGCTATCAATAATCTCCACACCCATCTGCACGGACGAAACGGCTCTCTTGGTAGCTTCAACGGTTGCATCCTTCACATCAATCAGGTTATCGATAACGTCCTGAATCTGCTGTGTCATAGTAGTGGAATTCTCCATATTTTCAGCTGTATCTGTAACGCCCGCTGAAATTGCATTGACTGATTTTGTAACTTCCTCTGTCGCAATCTGGAAATTATCAAGTCTTGACTGAAGCTGCTCGATATGGGCATTTCCTTCTTCAACGACCTTAACCATACTCTCATTGATTTCTTCCTGATAAGCCACATGGTACTCAATCTCCTGCTTATCTGTTTCCTGCTCACGAAGTGTTATATCGCAAGCGGTACGAATTCCATACGAAAGAACTGTAACGAATAAAAAGAATTCAACCCAAGGCAATGCAGCTACTAATCCAACCTCCGAAATCTCCATAATCGCCCAAATCATACTTCCGAGAATCGCAAGTCCGCATGTAACTAATGTATGCATATTATCCATATAAATGACACACATACTGATAACACATACAATCGGAAATGCATCTATCCAGGATCTCGAATTAAAACCACATATAGAAGTAAGCAGGCAGAATAATGTCATTGAAGTATATTTTGTCAGCTCACTTCTGTCATTCATAATCTGAAATACAACATTGCCTACTGCATACAAACAAAACAGCACAAGGAATACCCCTAAGCCCTCCTGTCGTTTATGATTCAAAATCATAATCAAAACCTTGGCTACAGCAAATGCTGTCATAACTTTCACTGATAGATCATTTTTCTTTGCTAATCTGGTCTCGTTCATCGTGCATCCACCTCTCATCAAAAAGTATTCTAAAAGCATATTTTTCATCCGAAATAGTCTATAAAAAGTATATCAAATTACCGAATTAAAGTC
>CALYVE010000201.1 GCA_945492935.1 uncultured Lachnospiraceae bacterium | reverse complement strand
ATGATGTGCAGAAAAAGGATGTTGCGGCGGTGGAATACTTTAATTATTGCATTTTCTACCGGAACTATAACAAGAACGATATAATGAATTTGCCGCTTGCAAAGGATGGTGAACGTGTCACGTTCCAGGGACTTCGAAGCTATTTAAAGGAGCTTGAACATAAGGATATGGCACTTAAGGTTTATGTATTTGACCGCAAAGGTGAATACCAGCGATTTATCAGCAGATATGGTCTTCACGAAAGCCAGTGGGAGATCATTCGCGGTATCAACAAGACGGAGGGCCATGTTCGTACTTATTTTGAGAACAATTACAAGACAACGCGCAAGGTTGTGGAAGACCTGTTGATTGAAGAAATTATTGAAAAGGCCTACATGGTAAAAACGGAGCTGGATGAAGATGGCTCGGATGCTATGGCGAAGCTTTTGATGGATATTAAGGAACAGCTTACCGTGCTTGCAAAAAAGAAAAAAGAAATTGCAGGCTATGACCATCAGGTAGAACTTGTAAATGTGCTTGCTGATAAGGTATCGTCCTTCCTGGAGCTTTACAAGGAACAAAGTGAGCTTCGTAAGCTTTTGGCAGATATCTGTGTTACCGGTGAGCAGTTTGCAAAAGAGGATTCCGCACAGATGGAGAGACTTGAGGCTGCCCGGACTGAAAAATACGAGCAAAAGACAAGACAGCGAAAGCATATGGAGTGCCTTAAGGTTGCGAGGGACAAAAAGCAAGTCGATCAGATGCGCGAGGAGATTGAGCAGCTTACAAAACAGCTTTCGGAGCAGAACCGCAGATACAATGAATTAAATGATGACTTAAAACTCAAGGAAAGCATTAATGAATATATTGAGTATATGCAGGATCGCTCGAAGTACAATCAGACAGAGCTTTTGATTAAGACGATGCTCGCAGAGTCTTCCTTTGATGAAGAATTGTTATATACATATGTTTACAACCTGAAGCTTCGTATGGATGTTGTATTAAAGGATATTCAGGATCAGATTGACACGCTTACAAGCGAATGCGTTCAGGCAGAGGCGAAGAAGCAGTACAATGAAAAAATGGTACAGGAAACACGTACTTCGCTAGCAGTTGCGACAAACCGCAAGGAAACGGCAGATGCCGAGGTATTGGCACTTTCTGAGAAATTATCAGCACTTCGCATGTCTATGCATCAAATTCAGTTTACACAGCTGACGGATCAAAAAGCACAGCGGGAAGAAGTGCTTGCGACCTCGATGGCCAGACAAAAGGAATTCGAACAGACACTTTTTGACAGCAAAGACTTGCTTTCAAAAAAACAGCTTGAGATTTCGGTGTCTGAGGCAAAAGCGAAAGAAAACGAAATTCGGATACAGGAGCTTTCAACAAAGGAGAAGGCGTTCCTGCAGGCAAGTGAAAAGCTAAACAACATAAAAACGGTTTATAAGACAGAGACAATGGAAGCACTTGCAGATGTAATTAGTGCCAGAATTACAAGTGCAATTATTGAGAGCGAGAAGTTGCGCCGTGATATCGAGGTATCAAAGCAACGTAAGCAAAGACTTAGAGAGGGGCGTTTGCTTGACCGGTCGGAGGCAGCACTTCGTGTCATGCATTATATTGAGACTCGGCATGGCCAGACGGCTATGTATGGCATGGATTATTTGTCGGCACTTCCGGTAAAACGGCAGAAGGAATTGCTTGAAACAAATCCTGAGCTTCCGTATGGCGTACTTGTTTCGGATTTTGATGTGATTGCCGAAGATCAGAATTTGCGTTCTTTTGATACAGGAGCAGGCTGCGTATATATTTATGATATCGAGCATATCGACCGGCGCGGTATTCACACGGGAGAAAATGTTTTTCTTGTGAGCCGACAGGCAGAGGAGCTTACGGATACAGAAGCCGTTAAGAACCTATTGGAAAAAGAAGATGCTATCATTCGGGAATTAGAGTCACAGCTTGCAGTTCGCGAGGAAATGCTTGCAACCTATAAAGAGGACCAGGCATTTGTAATAAAACTCTCGGATCGCGATTATACGGAGGCGGGGACAAGACTGGAGGATGCAAGAGAAGAGCAGAAAAAACGATTTCTTGATATTGAGAATGCATCAAAGGAAGTGAAGGAGCTCCAACTTAAAATTGAGCGTATAGGAAAGCAGCTTGCAGAAGAAAAGGAAAACTATGAGCAATGTATGGCAGATGTGCATAAGCTTCATACGGCAGGACAGCTTTCTGAACTGATTGAACAGCAGGAGCAAATTGCAAATGAAAGTCGTGAGCAGATTGACCGTTTAGAGTTGAAGCTTCGACAGCTTACAGCTACGAAGGATGACAGCGAACGGGATCTTGAAGAGGAACGCTCGCGTATCCGGACGTTGGAGCGTAAGGCATATGCAATGCAGCTTGAGTGGGATAACACCTACAAGCAGTATTACAACATCGACAAGGATTACGATATTTTGACGATTGGCGATGATGAGCTAAAGGCCCGTTTTACAGCGATGATAAATGCGGAGAGCGAAGGACTAAAAGCGTTGGACGATAAGAAAATGCTTATGGATACGTTGAAGGTGTCGATGGAGCGTTGCCTTAAGAATATCGAGAAACGCGGTGTCAAGCTTACAACACTTCAGGATTTTGAAGCACGCGGTCTTTTGTATGTCGCAGATGAGGACGTCATTAACAGCTGCAAATATAGCATGGATGAGGCGAAAAATACAATTACGAAGCTTGAAAATCGCCGAAAGAAAAAGGAATCCGAGCAAAATCGTTTAGAGGGTAGTATATCCTATGCGATTTCAAATATAGAGGCAGCTTATGGTGCTTATGAAGAAGTAGAGGCATCCTTCTCTGAGATTATTACAAACCTTGAGAATGGAGAGGCACTTCTTGCGAGACTTACAAAGGAAGAAAAGGATTGTGAGGAAGCATGCAAACGCTATAGCAGACAACAGGGATATATGATTGATCTTTACAAGGACGTGAAGCGCATTGTTGAGACAAATGGCATTTCCCTTGATAAAGCAACACCGCGATTCGAAGAAAAAGAAAAGCTTCGCGAAATGTTTGAGGAAGCATTGATAAAGTTTGATCGTAGTGTAAAGCTTCTCGAGCGTGCAAAGAATGAGCTTCTAAAATTCAAGGGAACAACCGCAACTTCTCTTGATCAGATGGAAGTGTTTGAGCTTGCAAATTCGATTCGCGAGGATGTGATTGTTCCGGATAATTATGAGGATGCACAGAATCTGCTTGACAGTCTGCATGCAATGGTGTCTTACATCAGACTGGAGCGTGACCGCATCGAGAAGAGTCTTACCGATATGGAGACAATGAAAGCAAACTTTGAAGAACAGTGTCTGCAGCGGTGTCTGGATGTTCGGACAGAGCTTGACAAATTGCCGAAATTATCGAGAATTATGTTAGACGGGGAAGCAATTTCCATGATTAGCCTTACAGTGCCATACCTAAAAGATGAATTTTTGAAGCAGCGAATGTCAGATTACATTGACCGAATTGTTGCGCAGGCAGATGATTATGATAATGACAAGGAACGAATGAAGTTTATTCGTAACAGTCTGACTTTAAAGAGATTGTTTAGCGTTATTGTAACCGATATGAATGCGATTAAGCTTAATTTGTATAAGCGCGAGCGAATCAAAGAGCAAAGCCGTTACTTAAGATATGAGGAAGCGGTTGGAAGTACCGGCCAGTCGCAAGGTATTTACATTCAATTTCTTATATCGATTATCAATTATATTTCCGGTATGTACCAGAGTGGAAATGAGGATATCCGAACAAAGACAATCTTTATTGATAATCCATTTGGTGCAGCAAAGGATATTTATATTTGGGAACCTATTTTTGCGCTTCTTGCAGCGAATAACGTCCAGCTGATTGTTCCGGCACGTGGTGCTACACCGGCTATTACAGGACG
>CALYVE010000200.1 GCA_945492935.1 uncultured Lachnospiraceae bacterium | reverse complement strand
GATATTATGAAAAATATAAAGGGTAGTCTGATTTTGCTTGTGGCTGCTCTGATATGGGGAACGGCGTTTGTCGCACAGACAAGCGCCGCTAACTCTGTACAGACATTCACTATGAATGCAAGCAGATCATTTGTAGGTGCATTGTTTCTGTTGCTTGTCATAGCAATTCGAGACGGTAGTGCTAAGCGAAAACAACAAAATACAGAACAAAATGAAGCTTGGATTCCTTCAAAATGGCCGATAAAGGGCGGGTTTTTTTGCGGTCTTGCGCTGTTTTGTGCGATGGGATTTCAGCAGGGAGGGATTAGTGTTTATCCGGATGACGTTGCGGTAGCCGGTCGTTCGGGATTTCTTACAGCAACCTATGTTGTAATGGTTGCGATTTATGTTCAGTTTAAAGGGAAGAAGTTACATCCGTTCGTTGCATGTTCGATTGTAGGTACGATTTTTGGTATGTACCTGCTTTGCATGTCCGGTGGATTTTCACATTTATACCTTGGAGATTTGCTCGTTACCGGGTGCGCAGTTTGTTACACAGGACACATTTTGATTGCGGATCGCTATAATAAGGTCGACAGCATCAAGTTGTCATGTTTACAATTTCTAACTTGTGGTATATTATCAGGTTTGGTTTGTATTTTTACTGAGCGTGCAAGTCTTGATGGAATAATAAGAGCCATAATCCCAATTCTTTATGCGGGTATTATGTCGAGTGGTGTTGCATATACCTTACAGCTGGTCGGACAGAAGTATGCGGAGCCGGCTGTGGCATCCATTGTTATGAGCTTAGAGTCTGTGTTTGCGGCGATTGCAGGCTGGTTTCTTTTGCAGGAGCGTATGCAGATTCGTGAATTGATTGGATGTGTGCTTGTATTTAGTTCTGTTATTCTTGCACAAATTCCGGAATTCAAAAAGAAAGAGAACGAAAAAACTTTGGAGTACGATGATGAAAACGATCAATAATTCCAATTATATAGATGGCCTTAAAAGTGGTATCCCGATTGCAATGGGATATTTTGCAGTATCCTTTACACTTGGCATTGCAGCAAAAAAGGTAGGGATCACGGCTGCGCAGGCAACGATTATGAGTATTACAAATAGCACATCTGCCGGCGAATTTGCTGCAATTTCGGCAATAGCTGCAGGAACGTCCTATTTTGAACTTGCAGTTATGCAGTTTGTTATTAATCTTCGATATATGCTTATGTCATGCTCGCTTTCGCAAAAGATTGACAGAAGCTTTCCGATCATCCATAGATTCATTATGGGCTTTGGCATTACCGATGAGATTTTCGGAGTATCGGTTTCAAGGAAAGGAAAATTAAATCCGTATTTCACATATGGAGCGATGAGCCTTGCAATTCCTGCATGGGCAATGGGTACGATGCTTGGAGTTATTATGGGCACGGTTTTACCGGGAAATGTTGTAAGCGCTCTCAGCGTAGCACTTTATGGTATGTTTATTGCCATTATTATTCCGCCTGCCAGAGAAAACAAAGTCCTTGCCGGCCTTGTTGCAGTGTCAATGGTTGTAAGTCTTTTGTTTTCGAAGCTCCCATTTGTGAAATCGATATCCGCCGGTACAAAGGTAATTGTTCTTACGGTAATTATTGCAGGCATCGCTGCGGTTTTATTTCCGGTAGAGGAGGATGATACGGATGCAGCATAACATTTATTTATACATACTTGTAATGGCGACAGTAACCTATTTGATTCGCGTGTTGCCACTTACATTGATACAAAAGGAAATCAAGAATAAAACGATACGTTCATTCTTATATTATGTGCCGTATGTGACACTTTCGGTTATGACATTTCCGGCGATTTTAGAGGCTACAAATAATACTTATGCGGCAGCCGGTGGGTTTTTACTTGCGGTTTTGCTTGCATGGTTTAAACGGAGTCTTTTTCAGGTTTCGATAGCTGCCTGCGCCATGGTTTTTGTGTTAGAAATGTTCCTTTAAGGCTGCGAAATAGCAGAGCTTGAATTCTGTCATGACCATTTCTGAGAAATTTGGAAAATCTTCACAAAAAGAACACTTTGCATTCTTATGTAAAGTACGATATAATATATTGAATATGAAAATGGAATAGGTGTGCCGAATTCCTGAAAAGAGGTAGCAAAGTGGTAGATGAAAAAAAAGTCAGCCTGATGACAAAGCTGGAAATCTATGAGAGAGAACAACAAAATAAAAGTATCCCAATGAGCCGCTTCTATAAGACGGATTATGTGCGTTATAATGTACTTAAGACAATTGTAGCTGCAACGTTTGCTTATTGGCTCGTTGTCGGAATATACATATTTATGCAGTTTGAGGATATTCTTGCCAAACTAAATGAGATTGATTATTTTGATTTGGTTTACAAAGTGTTAATAACCTATGTGTTATTTTGTGTGGCATATTTTTTCTTTGCGACGATTGTATATTATGTAAGATATGAACTGGCAAGACCGGGACTGACGGAGTATAATTCCAATCTTCGTGATTTGATTGAGTTACAGGGGGGTCCTGCACATCACCGCAAAAAAATTAAGGGAAAGGTTGTCAAAGCAAAAATTATCGACGAACAGCCACAGGTGGTTGCTCCGGACGCTGTTACTTCCAGAGGCTCTGTTAGTCGTATGGCGATGATCAAGAAACAACAAAATGAGGCGCAACAGGCCCGCGCACAAGAGATTCAGGCAAATGTTAATAAGCGCAATGAGCGTATCGCAGCACAGAATGCGCAAAAGCTTGAAGAACAGCGTAAACGCGAGATGCAGCAACGCGCGGTAAGAGAAAAACGTGAACAGCAGGAACGTGAACAATTAGAACGTTTGCGTGCAGAAAACGGACAGCAGGTTGTTCGCGAGAATTATATGTATCAGAATAATCAAAATGCAGAAGGGGGAGATCGATAAATGCAGAGCGTTTTAGCAGTGAGAGATGCGATTCGGGATTTCATTCGTAAGTTCGACGAAATTACAGCACCTTTGCTTCGTTTTATTTTCTCATTTATTATGTTTAAATCAATTCAGGAGTTGTATGGATATTCTGATTTGTTTGATAGAGGAATCGTAATATTTTTGTTAGCACTTATTAGTGCGCTTGCATCGGATGTTGTTGCCGTTCTTCTTGGAGGACTTGTACTTATTGTCAATAGTATGGCAGTTTCCATGGATGTTGGGTTGTTACATATTTTATTATTTGTTTTGATGTATTGTACCTACGTGCGTATGTTTCCGAATTGTGCGTGGATTATGGCTTTTGTTCCGGTCATGTTCATGTGGAAAATATATTTTGTTATTCCGATTATTATCGTACTATTCGCCGGTCCGACAGGAATTGTTCCGACTGCCTTTGGTACTCTGATTTACTATGTGTCCCGTCTTGTTCGGGATATCAAGCTGGGGGATATGACGGCCGATAAGGATTTTCAGGCCTATAACTACATTGTTGAAAATATTTCAAAAAATAAGTCAATAATGACATTGTTAATCATTTTTGCTGTTGTAATTATGATTACATCCATTCTTTATCGTTTGCCTTATGACTATGCATTTTATGTTGCAATTGCAATTGGTGGTGTTCTTAACATTCTTGTGACATTACTTGTTGACGGGGCAACGACTGCCGGAATTTCCATGGGCAAGGTTGTATCGGGTTCCTTTTTAGGGATTTTCCTCGGACTGATTATTCAGCTGTGTAAGAGTATACTGGATTATGCACATAAAGAGGTCGTTCAGTTTGAGGATGATGAATATTATTACTACGTAAAAGCGATCCCGAAGTTTACTTCAAAAAGAAAGCCGGAACTTCCAAAACCGAGGGAAGCTATGAAGCAGGCTATGGCAGTTCATTCAAGGGATGCGAAACGGAAAGAGCTGGAGGCTGAGCTTTCAGATGAACCAAAAGCTGGTGTTGAACAACAGCCAAGACAAACGAAACAGGCGAAGACAATGTCAGGTGAACAACAG
>CALYVE010000199.1 GCA_945492935.1 uncultured Lachnospiraceae bacterium | reverse complement strand
AGTCTGTCTGCGTGTATTATCCATACCGGTAAGCGTATCAACAAATGCCTGTTCCTTATCGGTCACCGACCGAAGACGATCCAAATCATTTGCCACGATTGCCGAAGTTTTCTCCATAGACACAGATAGTAACGCTTCGTACACCGCATATTCTTCATTCAGTTCAGTAATCAAGTTTTCAATTAAGCTTGCCATACGATATTCGTACCTTCCTAATCTTAATCCTTATGCCTTCTTCTCTGCATAGCTTGCCAAAAGCTTGCTTGCAAAATCAGAGCTGCTTACTTCATATGTTCCATTGTCGATTCTGGACTTCACGTCACGAATCTTAGACTCGCGTACATCAGAAACACCTGAGAGTGCATTCTTTGCAATCTGCATATCCTTCCCTGCGCTTGAGAACGAAACTTCATCCTTGAAATTCGCATATCCGGTACTATTTGCAGTTGTTGACTTCTTTGTGCTCTTTGAGCCATAAATCTGGTTAATCATGCTATAAGTACCAATTCTCATAACTGTTCCTCCTCTCTGTCTTCCATCATTCCTTCGAGAAAAATCATAGTTTTACTCATAAAAAAGATTTCTCAATTAGTTTATCGGACATATTTTCTATTACATAACCTCAAAATCAAAAAAAACGCACAAAAATGCGTTTTTAATGAAATGTCTATTGGATTTCGTTCGTACCTTACTCAAGGAAACGCATTTTGGCGACATTGCTGACCTTCTTGCGATATTCTTCATCCTTCTTGTAAGCAGCATTCATCGAGTCAACAAGATTCCCCGCACACTTACTGCAAAAACGGCCGGAATGAATCATACGTCCGCAACGCTCACATTCAAGACCGACTAAAGAATCATCCGTAAATGAAAGACGCTCCTCACGAACCCATTTTTTAATCTGATGAATGGACACCTCACACGCTTCGGCAACAAGGTTGATTGTTTTGCCCG
Organism: uncultured Lachnospiraceae bacterium; assembly: GCA_945492935.1. Classification (GTDB taxonomy): domain Bacteria; phylum Bacillota; class Clostridia; order Lachnospirales; family Lachnospiraceae; genus Coprococcus_C. The sequence continues at coordinate 3,031 of CALYVE010000199.1, read as the reverse complement.
GATTATCTTCAATATATATCTTTACTTCCTCGAATTTTTCTTCTAATTGTTTCTTGCAATCCGGGCAAAGCTTTTCACCCGTAATATAATTAAATAACCGCTTGCAATTTCTACAATTCATAAGCTCCATGCAAATACCTCCTTGTCCGACATGCTGTAACTTTTAAAGCTTTCCAATACAGACACTTGTATAATATATCTCTTTACAACCACAGCGTTTAAGCACCGCCGCACATGTATCTATTGTTGCCCCTGTCGTGTAAATGTCATCTACTAACATCACTTTATTATATTCTACTATTTTTTTGCCGGGTTGAAAAGCCTTACTTAAATTAATTGTACGCAGCTTTTGACCAAGCTCTTTTTGCGGCATCGTGTTAATATTTCGACACAAAATTTCTGTGTCAACCGGAATGTGAAGCCTTTTTCCAAGCGCTCTTGCAAGAAGCTCCGCCTGGTTATAGCCACGCTTTCTTTTTCGCTTGCGATGTACCGGTACCGGCACGAAAACATCCGGTGAAACTGCAAGTATCTGCCTGCCTTTTGATCGAAGAATCTCATCCGCATAAAACGATGCATACTGTCTGCAGTTTTTGTATTTAAATCTTGCAAGACTATGTGGCAGCGGATCAATATAATTAATGGCCGGAAACCCTTTTATGTAGTTCCATTCCCGATCCATGCAATCTTTACAATATTCCGTCTCCTCGTCAAAAACCTCCTTGCCGCAACGAAAGCAGCACGGCTCCCTGACATACAGAATCTGCATCCGACATGCGTCGCACACCTTTATGCCATGCTCCAACAGGCAGTCGCATAGCGGACACCGGTTCGGATATATAAATTCCAATATGTTGTTAATTTTCAAACAGTCTCCTCCCTGACAAGAAAGCAATTAGGACTGTTCAAGCATCTCCTGCAATCGAAGTGCCAGCGAGGTGTATCGTTTTTGCTCCTCTGTATTATCAATCATCTGGTTAATGAGATTGAGATTGCCGACAATGACAACCATCTGTTTTGCTCTTGTAACCGCTGTATAAAGCAGATTACGATTCAACAGCTTTCTCGTACCGCCTAAGATTGGAAGCACGATAGCCGGATACTCACTACCCTGAGACTTATGGATGGTAACTGCAAACGCATGCTCCAACTCATCCAAATCGGTATAATTATAAACAGCCGTCCGACCATCATCAAACAGAATTGTCGCTTCCTCATCAAAATCGCTAAGCTTTACGAGGATTCCGACATCACCATTAAATACACCGACGCCCTCGTCCAAAACAAATCGATAGTTTGTCCCTTTTTCTGCTTCGGATGCATAGATTTTCCATTCTTGCTTATAGTTATTTTTGATTTGCATTACCTTATCACCTTCACGGAAGATGACTTCTCCGACCTTGCGCTCCGCCTTATTTTTTGCCGGCGGGTTCAGCAAAGCCTGTAACCGTACATTCATATTTTCAACGCCAACCTCATATTTACGCATTGGTGCAAGCACCTGAACGTCCATTGGCCGTATATTCAAATACTTTGGCAAATTATCCCGAACAAGCTCGCAAACCTCCTGTATCGTTGTCGCTGCATTTGTTCTCGGTATATAAAAGAAATCCTTACTCTTGTTTGTAATTTCAAGATGCTCTCCACGATTCATTTTGTGCGCATTATAAACGATATCGCTGCCGCCCTCCTGTCGATAGATTTTCGACAATACAGTGACCGGGAAGCATGCGGATGCAATGATATCCTTCAAAATATTTCCTGCGCCGACAGACGGAAGCTGATGCTCATCCCCTACAAGAATCAATCTCGTTCCATACGTTACTGCCTGCAATAGTGCATAGAAAATATAGCTGTCCACCATCGACATTTCATCAACAATTATCGCATCGCATTCAAGCGGATTTGATGCATTTCTCGCAAAGCGAAGCCCCTGTTTGCCATCACTTCCTTCGTCTGTCGGAATCCCGTTGAATTCTAACAGACGATGGATTGTCTCCGCCGGCCAGCCGGTCGATTCTGTCATACGTTTTGCCGCACGACCTGTCGGTGCGCAAAGCTTAATTTCAATTCCTTGTGAAGTAAAGTACTTGATTATCGCGTTAATAATCGTTGTTTTACCTGTGCCAGGACCTCCGGTAATGACCGCAACACCTGCCGTAATTGCCGTCTTGACAGCGTTTCTTTGCAAATCATCCAATTGGATTTTCGTATCCTCCTGCACTTTGAGAAGTGCCTCGTCAAGTGCATCCTCCGGCAGTTCATAGCGAAGCTGTAAATCCATCAGCATACGTGCAGTATGTAACTCCACATAATAGTTCTGACTGAGATAAATAACCGGCTCCCCATCTATTTCCTTCACCATAACCTGACTTTCAATCGCAAGGTTCATAAGCTGCTCTTCGATGGCAACCACAGTTTCTTCATACACGGTTGTAATGCTTTCAGGGCTGCTGTATTCCGCATATCCATACCGGTTCCCATAGCTGTCAGCCGGTACTTCTCTTGTAAGCTCTATCGTTCTTTGAATCAGAATATTCTTCGGAAGATACATATGTCCTTCCTGCCCTGCAACATTAAGTGCATACAAAATTGCAGAGCGCAGACGAAAAACGGAATTCGCCTCAATCCCCATGCGTCTGGCTATCGCATCAGCCATTTTAAATCCAACTCCGGCAATATCTTCTGCCAGCTTGTACGGATTCCCTTTTACAATTTCGTATACCTTGTCTCCGTATTCATTGTAAATTTTTATTGCAAGATTTACAGAAATACCATATTCAGACAAGAAAATGACAACCTCCTGAAACTCACGCTTTTCCATGTACGCAACCCCGATTGCGCGCGCCTGACGTTCAGAGATTCCCTTAATCTCAGCTAACCGTTCCGGTTCTTCTTCAATTATACGTAGCGTATCGGCCTTGAATTTTTTGACGATCTGCTTTGCACGAACTTCGCCAATGCCTTTGATAATTCCGGATGATAAATATCGTTCGATGCCGATTACATCTTCCGGCATTTGAATTTCACA
>CALYVE010000198.1 GCA_945492935.1 uncultured Lachnospiraceae bacterium | reverse complement strand
CACCCGTAAATAATATCTTTTTCAAAATCATTTCCTCTTTATTGATTCAGCGCCTCTTTGATAATTTGTGCCATATAATCAATCTTTTCATCTGTCATTCCCGGATATACTCCTACCCAGAATGTATGATTCATAATAAACTCGGTGTTCTCCAGACTGCCGACAACACGATATGCATCCGTTCCGCGAATCTGATCGAAGCATGGATGCTTAATCAGATTGCCACTGAATAATAATCTTGTCTGGACATTATGTTCTTCGATATATTTCGTTACAGCATTACGATCAATACCCGCCTCGTCCTTCACACTAATCATAAATCCAAACCAGGATGGATCGCTGTTTTCGGCAGGTTCCGGTAATATCAATTTGTCCTGCACATCAAAAAGGGCATTACGCAATCTGTTCCAGTTATACTTTCTGGCTTCAATAAAGCCCGGGAACTTCTTGAGCTGTTCCACTCCGACTGCTGCCTGTAAATCCGTCACCTTAAGATTGTAGCCAAAGTGACTGTATACATATTTGTGATCATAGCCCTGTGGCAGCTCACCGTACTGTCCGCCAAAACGATGACCACAGAAATTATCTCTTCCGGAAGGACAGATGCAATCTCTTCCCCAATCTCTGTAAGATAAAATCAATCTGTGAAGCAATGGATTGTTTGTATAAACACATCCACCCTCACCCATTGTCATATGATGTGGCGGATAAAAGCTTGAGGTTCCAATGTCACCCCATGTTCCGGAAAAACGAGTTTCCCCATCGATTGTATATTTCGTTCCGAGTGCATCGCAATTATCTTCTACTAACCAAAGGTTGTACTTATCGCAAAAAGCCTTGACCGCTTTTATATCAAACGGATTCCCTAATGTATGTGCAATCATGACAGCCTTCGTCTTGTCACTAAGCGCATCCTCAAGCTTCGTAATATCAATATTGTACTGTGGAACAGTAACGTCAACAAAGACCGGCACCGCACCATATTGAAGTATCGGAGTAACCGTTGTCGGAAATCCGCATGCAACGGTAATTACCTCATCCCCTCGTTTGATTTGGCGTTCTCCTAACTCAGGTGCCGTGAGAACCGAAAATGCAATCAGGTTCGCCGAAGAACCACTGTTCACCAAATGTGCATATTTTACACCGATCCACTCGGCAAATTTGCTCTCGAATTCATCTGAAAATCTGCCGGTTGTCAACCAGAAATCAAGTACAGCCTCCGTTAAGCTCATCATCTCCTTCTCATCATACACTCTTGATGCATAAGAGATTCTGTCACCAGGACAAAACGCCTTGTCCTGCTCCGGTTTCTTATACTCCTTATAGTACTCTGCCACCAATGCCTTTATCTGTTCCCTGGCTTCTGACTCATTGTTCCAAGCTGCCATGTTGTATCTCCTTAGTTAAAAAATTGTAATATCTGTTCATTCATGCATGCATTTATGTCTTTGCCCGACATATACACCTTAGTCCACTCGACCGTCTTTTCAATTGCTGTAGCAACGCTCCATCTTGGCTTCCATCCGAATACACGCTTGATTTTTGAGGAGTCAAGCTTGAGGAAATTTGCCTCGTGCAAAGCATTCGCCTCTGCTTTGTTAATCCAACTAATATGGTCACACTCCGGTATATCCCGGTTCCATTTCTCACAGAAAATGTCAACAAGCTGACCTGTCGTAATACAGTCCCTGTCATCCGGACCGACATTATAAAAACCTGCATATTGTTTGTCTTCGTATTGTTTCATTGCAATCGTAAGATAGACAGCCAGCGGCTCAAGGACATGCTGATACGGTCTTGTTGAGTAAGGATTCCGAACGATAATCGCTTCTTTCTTTTGTGCTGCCCGAACGCAATCCGGAACAATTCGGTCAGATGCAAAATCGCCACCTCCGATTACATTGCCTGCCCTTGCAGTTGAAACTGCGACATCCATATCTCCGTAAAAGGAATTGATATAGCTATGTGTCACCAATTCAGAACACGACTTGCTGTTTGAGTAAGGATCAAATCCGTCTAACGGCTCGTTTTCCCGATATCCCCACTCCCATTCATTGTTCTTGTATACCTTATCCGTCGTAACATTCAGGAATGATTTGACACAGCTATGGGTTCTTACACACTCGCAAATATGAACCGTTCCCATAACATTTGTCTCATACGTATATACCGGATTTTTGTAGGATTCTCTTACAATCGGTTGTGCCGCAAGGTGCAAAACAATCTCCGGTTGTACCGCATCAAACACTTCATTTAGTTTATTCAAATCTCTGACATCACCGATTATTGAATTCATATTCAAAGCGATATCGCTCATCGCAAATAAGGATGGCTGCGTCGGTGGTTCCATTGAATATCCGGTCACATCCGCACCGGCATTTATTAGTATCTTGCACAGCCATGCGCCTTTGAAACCGGTATGTCCTGTGACAAGCACTTTTTTTCCTCTGTAAAAGTCCAACATAGAATTTAATCCTTCCATTTCTTCCAAGGGGCTGTTCCCTTATTGTACATTCTTTCCAGCAAATCCATCTCACGCTTGTTGTCCATACACTGCCAGAAGCCCTTGTGAACATAAGACATCAGCTGACCTTCCGCAGCGACTCTCTCAAGAGGACTCTTCTCAAAAACAGTTTCATCACCTTCTATATAATCAAAAATCCGTGGTTCCAATACCATATATCCGGCATTAATTAATGCACCGTCAGAAAGCTTCTTTTCGCGGAACGAACGAACAGAATTATCCTCATCAATATCAAGAACGCCCTTCTCCTGCTCTTGAACTACAGCGGTAAGTGTTGCAAGCTTTCCATGGCATTTGTGGAATTCAACAAGCTTCTGAATGTCAACATCACATACGCCATCACCATAGGTCATCATAAACGGCTCATCTCCGACATACTTCTGAATACGCTTAATTCGACCGCCTGTCATTGTATTCAAACCTGTATCTACAACCGTGACCTTCCACTTGTCAAGGTACTGGTCATGAACAATCATATTCCGCTCACCCTGTGTATAGTCAAATGTAACATCACTGTTATGAAGAAAATAATCAGCAAACCATTCTTTAATAATATGCTGCTTGTAGCCTGCACAGATAATAAACTCATTAAATCCGTAATAGGAATACTCCTTCATGATGTGCCAAAGAATAGGCTTCCCGCCAATCTCGATCATTGGCTTTGGTTTATACTGAGATTCCTCGCTAATTCTTGTTCCCAGTCCTCCTGCCAGTAGAACAACCTTCATCTATCGTTCCTCCTCTAGAATTCTTCTGTATATCCGATTATTTGAATAGTATTTTCTTAAGCATTTGTTCGTTCTCTGTCGCACCCGAAAAATTATTGCCGTACAATACCGATTCAACATTTCCCTCCTGCGCATCGATTAGTTCATGCTTCTTCTGACACTCAAAGGACCTTAATATGGTTCTGTGTATCTCATTATAAGGGGTAATCGCGCCAAACAACAATGCAACGACAAGCGGAATAAGCATTTTGAGATTTTTTTCCTGCGCATAGGCTTCCAGTGCATCAACAACAAACAGATACAAAAGAAATAACGCCGGTATGCTTGCTCTCATGCAAAAATCCTGTCCATATCCAATGTGAAGAATCGGACAGAGTAAAAATTCAATTAGTATGATATAGTACAACGCATTTTTCTTGTTGCGTTTGTACAAAAGTATCAGAAATACGCCAACCTCCAATAGTAAAAACAATGCATACCGCACAAGCTCTACGGAAGTTATCTCCCATACATTTGCCTGATCCTCTCCCACAACACTTGCCGATGCATTCCCAAAAAGATACAAGACTGAGATAATTCCAACCGCTATCACGCCAATCAAATTCGGGATTGAAACAACCTTGCTTCGCAGAACATTACACGACTGTTCCTTTGCATTTCGGAAAACACAATAAATCGCAATCGGTATCATGCCAACAAACGGAAATGGGGACGATATGATGCACAACGATAGA